>CALMIS010000125.1 GCA_937864185.1 uncultured Chloroflexota bacterium | reverse complement strand
CTGCTGCCGATTTGCGCCAACTGCAAGAAGATCCGGGATGACCAGGGCTACTGGCGGCAGATAGAGATCTACATTCGCGACCACTCCGAGGCCGAATTTTCGCACGGCATCTGCCCTGAGTGTATGGAGAAGCTATATCCGGGGTATGGGCAGGCGAAGCGGGAGCAGAGAGGCCGGAGCGAGGAGTGAGAAGTAGGAAGTAAGGTCTCGACTACCCGGCGGGAGATTGTCGTAGCTTATCATTACGCTTGAGCTTTCTTTTTTGCACTTAATCCTCCTTCTTCATTACCTGTCCGCCTCTGCACCCGCAACGGGTCGAGCTCGCCGAACAAGTGGGGCTGGATGTCATCGGGCTGGGGGAACACCACCATCCGGATTTCGTCTCCTCGGCCCCTGAGGTCCTCTTGGCCGCGGCCGCGGCCGCGGCCCGCACCAAGACCATCTACCTCATTACCGCCGTCATCATTCTTAGCCCCGATGACCCGGTCCGCGTCTTTCAGCGCTTTACTGCCCTGGACCTACTCTCCGGCGGCCGGGTCGAAATTATGGCCGGCCGGGGCTCCTTTATCGAGTCCTTTCCCTTGTTTGGCTACGATTTGGCCGATTACGACGAGATCTTTGCCCAAAAGCTGGACCTGCTCCTGCGCCTGTGCGAGACCGAGCGCGTCATCTGGTCCGGCCGGCACCGGCCGCCCCTGACCGGCCAGGTGGTCTATCCCCGGCCGCTTCAGGCCACACTGCCGGTTTGGATCGCCGCCGGCGGCACTCCCCAGTCTGTCGTCCGGGCCGCCGCGCTGGGGCTGCCGTTGGCTCTGGCTATCATCGGCGGCTGGCCGGAATGGCCGTGGTACGCTTATGTGGCCCCGATTTCGTGGCAAGTGGCCGATGTCCATGAAAGCCGGGAGAAGTTTAATATCTCTGAGTGGCCGTCCGGCGAAGGCGACGAGGCAGCCGAAGAGGTTCAAGAAGGGGCTATGCCCATGGGACAGTACTTATTTATGCACCCCGAGGCCAGCCTGACTGAAGCGGAAAAGCAGGAGTTCATCGCTGGCCTCCAGGCCACCTTTGGCGGCGAGGGCGGCGGGGAAGGTGAGCACGAAGCCGGCCGCGGAGGCGAGTCACACGAAGACGATGACTAAGAGTCTGGCCAGAGCCTAACCGCCCAAACTTAAAAACTCCCCGGAGCAGGTGGCCGGGGAGTTTTTTTGAGCTATTAACTCTCCATAACTTCTTCACATTCGTTGTTTAAGCTACAGCTACAAAACCAAAACATTATCACCTTGTGTGAAGGAGTAAGAACAATGAAACTCAGAAATCTCTTGATTATTGGCACGGTCACCGGGCTGGCTGTGGTCACCCTGGTGGTCTCGGCCTTGTTACTGGCCCCGATGGCTTTGGCCCAAGGCCCGCTCTTCGGCGGCACCCCCGGCTTCAACCGGATGGGGCCCGACCAGATGATGCGGCAGGAGTCGCCGGCCGGCGCCGGCTATAGCCGGCTGACGATGAATCAAAACGCGGCTTTGGGGCCGATGGCCGGTCAAAATGGCCCCCAGGGGATGGGTGGGCCAGGCTCCTCGCTGGTGGCGGTGGTGGCGGAACAACTGGGTATGGCGCAAGCCGACCTGATCGCCGAACTGCAAGCCGGCAAAACCATGGCCGAGGTCATCACTGAGCAGGGCGGCGATATCGAAGCCATTATCGACGTCTTCATGGCTTCGCGCCAGGAGCGGCTCGAGACAATGGTTGAAAACGGCCGGATCACCCGTGAACAGGCCGACGCGATGCTCGCGGTGATGCGGACCAACGTCACCGAGCGCCTCACCAGCGCCTGGTCCGCCCAAGGCCGGGGGAATGGTCAGGGCTTTGTTGACGAAGACGGTGACAGTGTCTGTGACCACGCCGGCCAGGGCCGAGGCCAGGGGGCCGGTCAAGGTCAGGGCCGGATGGGCCAGGCAGGCAACGGGATGATGGGTCGCTGGGCCAACGTCTACTAAGCCTCTTTAAATAGCCTTGCCCTAAGCCAGCCTTTCCTCGGTAGGACGGGCTGGCTTTTTTTCCAGCTGTGGGCCAAATAATATAACACCCGGCTGGCGACGACCGCTGGGTCGCCCTTTTGGTGATGCGCTTGAATATGCTATGATAGCCTTGAACGGTGCAGTTGATGGACCTCCTTGGGACAACAAAATCCCACACCAAAAAATGTTAGAGAAGCTATGTCAAACGATCGGATCCCCCCCAAGATTGTCGAGACCCTGGCGCTGGTCCCTTACTTTGAGGGCTTAGATGCAGCCACCTTGACCACCATTGCCCAGGCCACGATACACCGAGATTACTGCGCGGGCCAGATCGTTTTTCTGGAAGGTGAACCTTGTGTCGGGTTGTACATTGTGCAAGAAGGGTGGCTCAAAGCGGTCAAACTCGCTCCGACCGGACGGGAACAAGTGCTCCGCTTCTTAGGACCCGGCGATACCTTTAGTGAAATCAGCGTTTTGGCGGTCACCCCCAACAACCCGGCCACTGTCATTGCCTTGGAACCAGGTTCGGTTTTGATTGTCCCTCGAGAGATGATGCTGCAATTGCTGGATAACCATGCTGGCCTGGCTCGCCTTGTTATTCAGAATCTGGCCAGTCGGGTAATGTATTTGGTCAGTTTAGAAATAAGCCCGTAAACCCCACCAGCTTCAGCGGTGGGATATAAGGGC
>CALMIS010000124.1 GCA_937864185.1 uncultured Chloroflexota bacterium | reverse complement strand
GCTCAGGCCGCGGGGCCCCGAACTATTGAGAAGTTACAAGAAAGTGAGCTAAACATGGATCAAAAATATAACCCCGTTCTGGAACAACAAATCCAAGCCACAACCGATGTCCAACCCGGCGTCAAGGCCGGGATTGACCTGCTCCGCTTTACCACCGCCGGCAGCGTTGACGACGGCAAGAGCACGTTGATCGGCCGGCTGCTGTATGACTCCAAGGCGATTTTTCAGGATCAACTCGAGGCCGTGGAGCGAGCCAGTTTATCCCGGGGGGATGAGGAAGTCGATCTGGCCCTGCTGATGGACGGCCTGCGGGCCGAGCGAGAGCAGAAGATCACCATCGATGTGGCTTACCGCTACTTTGCCACGCCCAAACGCAAATTCATCATCGCCGACACGCCCGGCCACATCCAGTACACCCGCAATATGGTCACCGGCGCCTCCACCGCCGAGCTGGCGATTATCCTGGTCGATGCCCGCAAGGGCGTGCTGACCCAATCCAAGCGGCACGGCTTCCTGGCCACTTTGCTGCGCATTCCGCACCTGGTCGTGGCGGTTAACAAGATGGACCTGGTCGATTACGACCAGTCGGTTTACAACCGAATTATGGCCGAGTACAAAGAGTTTGCGGCCAAGCTGTCGGTCCAGGACATCATCTTCATCCCGATTTCCGCCCTGCGGGGGGATAATGTGGTGGACAAGGGCCTTAATATGCCCTGGTACGACGGCCCCACTCTGCTGCATCACCTCGAGCACGTCAACGTCGGGGCCAGCCGCAACCTGGTCGACTTTCGCTTTCCGGTCCAATACGTCATTCGGCCCAACCAAGACTTTAGAGGCTTTGCCGGGCGGGTCGCTTCCGGCCGGGTGGGGGTCGGCGAGGAGGTGGTGGTCTTGCCCTCCGGTTTAACCAGCCGGGTCAAAGCGATTGTGACCTATGAGGGGCACCGGACCGAGGCCGTGCATGGCGACTCGGTGGTGCTGGCCCTGGAGGACGAGATTGATATCAGCCGGGGCGATATGATCGTCCGCACCCGCAACCTGCCGCAGAAGAGCAACCAGCTCGATGCCATTCTGTGTTGGATGAGCGAGACCCCGCTGAACCGGCATGGCACTTACTGGCTGCAACACACCAGCCGCCTGGTCAAAACCTTCATCACCGAGCTCAACTACAAGATCGACGTCGATACGATGCACCGGCAGGCAGCCGAGACGCTGGGACTCAACGAGATCGGGCGGGTGCAGTTAACCACCACCCAGCCGCTGTTCTACGATCGCTACCAGCTCAACCGCAGCACCGGCAGCTTTATCCTGATCGACCCCTTTACCAACAACACCGTCGCCGCCGGCATGATCCGGGGCCAATCGCGCCAGGTCAGCGACCTGATCGAAAAAGAGACTGCCCCGGAGGTGACCACCGACCGGAAGAAGTCCAGCAACGTGAGCTGGCAGTCGCTGGGCGTCTCCCGGGAGATGCGCGAAGATCTCAACGGCCATAAGGCCGCCGTGCTCTGGTTTACCGGCTTGTCCGGCTCGGGCAAATCCACGGTGGCCAAGAAGGTGGAGCAAGTGTTGTTCGAGCACGGCAGCCGGACGATGTTCCTGGATGGGGACAATATGCGGCACGGCCTCAACGGCGACCTGGGCTTTTCCGAGAATGACCGCAAAGAGAACATTCGCCGCGTAGCCGAGGTGGCCCGGCTGGGCTTTGAGCACGGCAACCTGGTACTGTGCAGCTTCATCTCTCCTTTCCAGGCCGATCGAGATTTTGCCCGGTCGCTGCTGCCGGAGGGACGCTTCTTTGAAATCTTCGTCAAGTGTGATCTGGAGGTCTGCAAGCGGCGCGATCCGAAAGGGTTATACGCGAAAGCCTTGAAGGGCGAGATCCAGAACTTTACCGGCATCAGCTCGCCCTACGAAGCGCCGGCCTCGCCCGAATTGGTGGTCGAAACGGATCTGCAAAGCACGGAAGAGATTGTCGAGCAGATTCTGACGGCCCTGGCGGCTGAGGGCATCATTGGAGTTCGTTAAAATCTGTATCAAGGAGCAACAGCCATGCGCATTCATCCCACCGCCGAAGTTTCGCCCGAGGCCGAAATTGGCGAGGGCTGCCTGATCTGGCATCAGGCTCAAATCCGGGAAGGGGCTAAATTAGGGCCCGGTTGCATCGTCGGCAAAGGGGTTTACATCGATTTTGGGGTGCCGATTGGGCGCAACGTCAAAATCCAAAACTACGCCTTGATCTTTCACGGTGTCAGCATCGAAGATGGCGTCTTTATCGGCCCGCAGGTCTGTTTGACCAATGACAAGTCGCCCCGGGCGGTCAACCCGGACTTGTCGCTCAAAGGCGCGGCCGATTGGGAGGTCGCGCCCAGTCTGATCCGGACCGGCGCGGCTTTGGGCGCGGGGGCGGTCGTCTTGCCGGGGGTGACGGTCGGCCGCTGGGCCATGGTCGGCTCCGGGGCAGTGGTGACCCAAGATGTGCCGGACTATGGCCTGGTTTGGGGCAATCCGGCCCGGCTGCAAGGCTACGTCGATCCGTTGGGCCGGCGTTTTAGCCCGATGAAGAGCGAGAACACCCGGCTGGCCCACCCTGATTTTGAGTGGGAGGCTATCTTTGATAGCCTGGACTGGCATTTGGTTTATTGAAGGGAACCCGACTGATCCTTTTGGCCCTCAAGTTTTGTGCTATAATCACTGAGCCGGGCGGTGTCGCCAGGTTGGTCAAAAGTAGCGATAGAGAAATCAGGGTAAGTGATGGTTACTCAAACGTTGCGGCGGCTGTTTACCGTATCGGAATATCACCAAATGATGGATAGTGGTATTCTGCGGGAGGACGACCGGGTAGAACTGATAGAGGGGGAAGTTATCGAGATGTCTCCCATTGGCAGTCGCCACGCTGCTTGTGTTAAACGTTTGAACCGGTGGTTGTCCGAGCGGGTCGGTCGACGGGCCATTGTCGGCGTTCAAGACCCGGTTCGACTTGGCGAGCGTTCGGAGCCGCAACCCGATCTAGCGCTTTTGCGACCTCGACCTGATTTTTATGTACAAGCCCACCCTGAACCGCAAGATATTTTCCTGGTGGTTGAAGTCGCGGAGACCTCGGCTGACTATGATCGTGAGGTAAAGGTGCCGCTCTATGCCCGGGCCGGCCTGGTTGAGGTTTGGCTGGTCGATATTGCCGCTCGCGTCATTGAGGTTTACCGGCAGCCCGGTCCGACCGGCTACCGGCAGATGCAACGGTTGTCCCCGGGTCAGCAGCTCTCCTCCGCCGTTTGGCCGGATGTCAGCCTGCCGGTGGACGAGATTTTAGGATAACGGTCTAATCGATTGATGAGGATGGGTTTGCAAAGGTTGACCAACTCCCTACAATTCGCAAAATCGACCTGGTTGATTTTGCCCAGGTTAATCCGCGCTTTAAACGTATCGCTGCTACCGACAAGATCTACTTGTCGCAGGATCAAAGCCGCTAGATAGATATTACCAGGCGTTTAAGCAGTTACAAGCTGCGGTCGATGCAGCTTAGGGAAAGCGAGCAACTATGGCTGTAACTCAGCCTCACCCGGTGGAAACCACTACCTTTACCAGCCAACGCGACAGCGCCCGGCAGTATGCCAACCCCATGACCATGTTTCGCCGCCTGTGGGCCCAGCGGGAACTGATCTACCAATTCACCAAGCGAGACGTGCAGCAGCGCTATCGGGGCTCGTATCTGGGGGTGATTTGGTCCTTTGCCACGCCGCTGGCCCTGCTGCTGGTCTACACCTTTGTCTTTTCCGTGGTCTTTCAGGCTCGCTGGGAAGGGGCCGTGACCGACAGCCACGCCGAGTTCGCCCTGGCCCTATTTGCCGGCTTAATCGCCTTCAACATCTTCGCCGAGACGGTCACGGCCGCGCCGACTTTGATTATCAGCAATCCCAACTACGTTAAGAAGGTCGTCTTTCCTCTGGAGATTCTGGCGGTCAGCAAGCTGGGGTCGGCGGTGGTCAACTCCTTGTTTAGTCTGGTCATCTTGCTGGTCGGGGCGCTGGTCGTCCGGCTCTCCCTGCCCTGGACGCTCATTCTGCTGCCGTTGATCTACCTGCCTCTGCTGCTGCTGTGCCTGGGCTTGAGCTGGTTCCTGGCCTCGCTGGGCGTCTTCATTCGCGATATCGGCCCGCTGTTAACGGTTATCGTCCAGATGCTGTTCTTCCTGACCCCCATCTTTTACCCCATTTCGGCCCTACCGGAGCGCTTTCAGATTCTGCTCATGCTGAACCCCCTGACCTTTATCGTCAACCACTTCCGCCGGGTCATCCTCTGGGGCCAGTTGCCAGACTGGGGCGAGTACGGCCTCATCACTTTGGCTACCCTGGTCGTCTGCCTGCTCGGCTACATCTGGTTTATGAAGAGCAAGAAGACCTTTGCCGACGTAATTTAAGCCGGGTCGCCAATCCCCTTTTAGAGCAGAATAAGCGGAATGATAGAAGTTTTTGTTCTGCCATTCTCTCCATGATTCCTAGTAAGGAAATTGGTAATTTCCAGTAAGGAAAATTTTTTTTCCA
>CALMIS010000123.1 GCA_937864185.1 uncultured Chloroflexota bacterium | reverse complement strand
CCCTTTTGGAGTGTAGTTGCGGTCAATAAGGCCCAGTTCGTGCTGGTAGTCGCCGAGGCGAAACTCGATATAGGCGAGTCTACCGTCGGGACCTGAGCGTTCAAAATAGGGGGCGAGACCCAGTAGTTCGGTATACCATTTCTTCGCTGCCTCCAGATCAGCCGCCCAAAAGCTGACGGTGGTCAGTCCTCGCAAAATTTGTGGATTGGTCATTTTTTTGCTCCTTAATCACTTTTTTAACGCAGATTACGAAAGAATTTCCGTAGGTCGCCGACCAGTAGCTCAGGCACTTCCATCGCCGGGAAGTGACCCCCACGGTCGAACTCCGACCAGTGCTCAATCTTGTGCTCGGGATCTAGCAAGCGCCGGGCGATGGGATCGGCCCCAAACATTGCCCACCCGGTCGGGGCAGGACCTTCCTCGCCCCACTCCTGGGCGTGCATACTCTCGTACAGGGCGTGCGCTGCCGAAGCCCCCGTGCGGGTGAACCAATACAGGCTAATGTTGGTGAGGAGCCGATCCCGATCCACGGCCTCATCTGGCAGCTCAGCCGCCGGGTCGGTCCATTCCTTAAACTTCTCAGTAATCCAGGCGAGCTGGCCCAACGGTGAGTCGGTGAGGGCGTAGCCGAGCGTCTGCGGGCGGGTGGTCTGGATTTGCAGGTACCCCATCCCCTCCATTGCTGTCTGCTTCATATGTTCTATCCGCTCCTGCTCGGCCTCGGACAGACCGGGAGTTGCGCTTGGATCCCCCGTAAACATGGCGAATGAGACCGCAGTCGGCGGATCGCTGCTCACATGCACGCCGACCACCTGGTCGGGGGCAATCGGGCTTAAGCCTCCCGCTACACCCGCCCCGATGTCGCCGCCATGGGTACCGTACCGCTCATAGCCCAGGCGGCCCATCAGCTCGGCGAAGGCTCTGGCCGTGCGACCGGTTGTCCATCCCAATTCCCGTACTGGCATTGAGAATCCAAAACCTGGAATGGAGGGGACAACCACGTGGAAGGCGTCGGCCGGGTCGCCCTGGTGAGCGCGGGGGTCGGTGAGCGGGCCGATCATGGTCGTGAACTCAACGACCGAGCCAGGCCAGCTATGAATGAGGAGGAGCGGCAACGCGTCAGGTTCGGGTGAACGCACATGCAGGAAGTGGATAGTCTGCCCGTCAATTTCGGTGGTGAACTGAGGAAATTTGTTTAGCTCGGCCTCGTGCTTGCGCCAGTCGTAGCTGGTGCGCCAATACTCGGCCAACTCTTGCAGATACGACAGCGGCACACCGCGGCTCCAGCCGACGCCGGGCAGTTCATTGGACCAGCGGGTGCGCGCAAGCCGCTCTTGTAGGTCATCCAGATCTGTCTGCGGAATTTGGATGGTAAAAGGTTGTATCTTATTAAGTTTTGTCATCTTTGGGTTCTCCTATTGATATGGCAACAAAAACAATTGTCAGAGAATTTTAAGCCTCCCCCTCCGACTGGCTACCCCCGAGAAGAATGCCGGGCGAAGATAGCCCTGGCTCGCTCTCGCCCCAAGACCCTCAGTTGCTCCAGTTCCACCACCTCGACCAGATAGCCATAAGTCATCACGATTCCGGCCGCCGCTTCTAGCTCAGGAATTTCAAACGTCATCCATAATTTTAGCGTAAAAACATGACAATTTCTGTCGTAATTAGACTTAAAGAAGTGGAATTCGATTGTATGGAGAGCCGGGAGGGTTCACAAAAGGGAGATAATCATCACCTGCTCGGGAACAGCGGCGATTTTTGGCGTGTTCGGAGGTGATGCTTTGGTCAGAGGTGATGTCTTGGTATTCTAACCCTATGACGATGTGGTGGAGTTCGAACGGATCAGTGCAGCCGCGGCGCGGACCGTTCAACTGGTTAAACCATCCCGCGACGCAAAAGCATCATTCAGGATGGGATCAGCACCTTTACAAACGCGAGCAAGCACGGCCAGGTTTTGAGCTTTGCGACATCCCCAAAAACCACCGGTGCTGAATTATCGGCGTACTTTCGCGCCGTTAGCGAAAGTTGATGTCATGCAATGAGGGGGTGGGGGGATAGAGGTGCTTGCATCCTCACTCGTAAAACTCCGGCGCTTTTTTGAATGTTTCCCACTGCTCCTGGTCATGACCAAACATCACCAGCCCGATATGCTCCCGTTCGACCAGATCAAGCAGTTTAATCGTACTGGCGCGGATCGCTTCGGCGTCCGGGTTGCTACCGTCGTCCTGCTCGTCACGGGTAAAACCCTCACTGAAGGGTACAGCGTCAACCGTCAATAAAATTGCCCCCGTTTTGGGCAACCACACCAGCACCGATTGATGTCCCGGCACATGCCCGCTCGTCTCAATCAGCTCCAGCCCCGGCAGCAGTTCCGTGTCCCCGTCCACCAGCCGAATGCGATCCATTGGCTGATCCCATTGGGGTCGAGTGGCAGCATAACGGGGGTTGCTCGCCGCATCCAAATGATGCCCACGCTGAACAACATATTGCGCCTTCGTGAATGCCGCGTGTCTTCCGGCATGGTCGAGATCATAATGGGTCGAAATGACGGTATCAATATCGCCCGGTTTTAAGCCAAGGCTTGCCAACTGCTCGATAACGTCCTGGCCGTTCTCGAAGTCCGATCCTTCTTCGGGGATAATCTCCGGTAGACCACTGTCAATCAGGATATTTTTGCCGTCCTCCGTCTGCACCAGATAGCAAACAATCGGAATCTGGTATTCCGGCATGGACCCAACCTGCATCAGATAAAGACGCTTTACGGCCTTCTGGCTCATAATTTCCCCCTGGAATTAAAATATATAGTCTATTACAGTTATGGTAGTGGTTGCAAAGCAAGTGGTCTACGAAAATCGAATAAATCGGGTAACGTTTTCGTAGAGGCAAGACATGTCTTGCCCGCTTATGAAACCCTAACACCACCCCTTACCATAGAACCATTACCAAGTCTACTGTAGTACAATTGTTCGAGAAATGGAAGGGTGTAAGTTATCATCACAAAAAAGCGACGTCAACGGGGTTTCGTCGTAACGATGAGCCGTGCAGCCACGCTGAGAATCTAAACCTGCTCAGACGAGCCCAAGCCCCCCTTGGACTGGAACAACAAGCCAGCCTATTTCTGGTTTATTATAATTTTTGTATGCGTCACGCCTCTCTGCGGTTGCCGTTACCTGAACCTCAGCCTACTCGAGGCAGTGGTTCACTCAAAAAATGGCACCAGCGGACCCCAGCGATGGCGGCGGGTCTGACCGATCATATTTGGTCGTTGCTACAGTTTGGGGACCCGATGGGGTAAACTTGGGATCAGGCCAGGATAGTGGGGATCGGCCGCGGCCATCACAGCGGTAGTGGTTAACTGGGAAATAGCAATGTGGTCGGGGTGACTATACATCCCGTTGGGATCAAAAGTGACTACTATATCCGGAGGGCTGGTAATGGAGCGCGATGACGCCCGAGCTGAAAGTCTTGGTGTCCAGTAGTTTCAGCGTGTTTAGGTCCATATTTTCAAAGATGTGCTCTCCTTTCCCAAATGTAAACGGAAACACCAGGAGGCGCAGTTCATCGACAAGACCATGCTTCAGCATCGTGTGGGTCAGCTCGCCCACCCCATATTGCAGCAGCTCTTTGCCCGACTCCTGCTTCAGCTTGCCAATCTCATTGGCGGGGGCTCCCTTCATGAGCGAGGCAATCCAGGCCAGCGGTTCCTTCAAGCTTCTCGAAGCAACATACTTCGGCATACTGTTTATTTTATCCGCCATTTTCCCCTCGCGAGTCGGCCAGATCTCAGCAAACCCCTCATAGGTTACCCGGCCCATCAGCAGCGCATCCGGGGCAAGGAGTAGATTATTTAAATAGTCTGAAACATCATTACTGTGATATTTGAAGATCTGCTCCCAAAAATCCGGGCCCCCGCCGTCAATGATCCCATCAAGCGATACTTCAGCTTCAACGATTATTTTTCTCAATCTTCTTTTTCTCCTTATTCTTTTAACTATTATTCAACCTGGTAAGTAATGAGGATACCTTGCTTGAAGTTGCTGAATTCGGGTTAACCCCAACCTAAACAAGCGCGTTTTGTTCAGGGAATTTTTGATGACGGGTGGGGATGTTCTGATTACTGGTTTCTATATCGGCAATGAACAGATGGAGTGCTAGCGAAAAGATTGGACAGTCAAAAGTCCTTTTTTGATTGAAAGAAATTATATGCCAATACCTGTACTTTCAAAACACGGTTACGAAGCGCAAAAATAGTTCAGAATAGGAAGAAGGGCCAGGCGAGGGGATTAGCTCTGGCTCGCCACGATGTTATTCTGGGGAACGGGTTAGCGCCCATGGGGTAGGATCATTAGACATCGAGGCGATGGCGTGTCAGCGGTTTTTGAGACAGGGCCATGGCGGCAGGTCTGACCGATCACATGGGGTCGTTGCGGGAAGTTTTCCTGTATGGCTTGATGTTCTGGTTCAAATGGAACAAGTTGGTTGGGTCGTATTTGGCCTTGATCTGCGCCAGCCTTCCGTAGTTGTCGCGATAGGCCGCCTTCACCCGCTCCTCGCCTTCGTCCATGAACATATTGACATACGCTCCGCCGGCTGAGTATGGATGCAGCGCCACGGAGTAATCCTTAGCCCACTGAATCATGGGAGCATTGTTCGCCGGGTCGGGGTCTACGCCAACGATCACCTGCACAAAATTGGCCTCGCGATAGCTCCAGGCCGTGTCATTCTTGCCCAGGCGATGCGCGGCCCCGTTGATCGGATACAGGTGCATCGTCGAGTGACCGGTCGGCAATTGGGCGCCATACTTGACGTGCAGATCAATGGCCTTGTCGCTGATTTCCTTGACGAAGTCCGCCCGCCAGTACCACTGCAAGCCGGGGGGATACAGTCCGTCAAACATACTTTGTAGGGTTGGCCAGGGGATCGGTCCAGCAAAGTCCATCAGCGGCTTTTCAAACTGGCGGATTGGTTTGAAGACTTCCTCGGCCTTGTTCAGGTCGCCGGAGTAGCACCAGACGATCACACACACCTGTTTGAGGTGATGCTCCTGGGGGAACATGGGAGCGGGCGGTACATAATGGAAACCGAACCAGCCGTTCAGATCGTCGGGCGCAGTCATAATCCGGTCGCGCCAGAACTTCAGCAGCCTGGCGGCCTGATCCATCGGCCAGAACATTGGCCCGCCATAAACCATGCTGACCGGGTTGAGTTTGAACAGGAATGAGGTAACAACCCCGAAGTTGCCCCCGCCGCCGCGCAGCGCCCAGAAGAGATCGGTGTTTTCTGTGGCATTAGCCGTCACCAAACGCCCATCGGCCAGCACCACCTCCGCCCCAAGAAAGTTATCAATGGTCAGACCGTATTTGCGGGTAAGGTAGCCCACGCCGCCGCCGAGGGTCAGGCCGCCCACGCCGGTGGTCGAGATGAAACCACTGGGTACGGCCAGGTTGAATGGTTGGGTGGCGTGGTCAACATCGCCCCAGACACAGCCGCCTTCGACCCGTACAGTGCGGTCCGCGGCATCTACGTGGATGCCCTTCATCTGCGATAGATCAATGACCAGCCCCCCGTCGCACAGGCTGAAGCCCGCGCCGTGATGCCCGCCGCTGCGGATGGCAATTTCGAGCCGGCGTTCGCGCCCGAAGTTAACGGCGGCGATGACATCGGCCACATCCACGCACCGGGCAATGAGGGCGGGATGCTTATCAATCATGCTGTTGTAAACTTTTCGCACCTCATCGTACCTGGCATTCGTAGGGTTTAGGAGTTCGCCGCGGAAGCGGGGGCGAAGTTCCTGACTGACTGCCTCATCCAAACTTTTATCAAAATTTGTAGGTATAGTTGTTTCTTTGGTTTGGGTTAACATTTTTATTTCCTTTCAGTTTTTAGTTAATCCCAGTACGCAGTCCAGTATATAATCTATCGGCACGTCAATCAATGACCGAGGCTCTTGCTGTGTTGACCGAAGCACCAGAATTGTTATAATTTAGGAGGGTTGATATACGGAGTTTGTACAATGGATGTGCTGTCCGATACCCTGCGGGTCGTTCGACTGGCAGGCGCCCTCTTTTTTAACGCCAAGATCTCCGGGCCGTGGTCTAGCCAATTCCCGACATCCGATGAATACGCCCGCCTCCTGCACTCGCAAGCTGACTACATCACCCTCTTCCATGTCATGGTGAGCGGGCAGTGTTGGGTGACGGTAGACGGTCATAGCTCGTTTCAGTTAGCCGCAGGCGATGTGGTGATCTTTCCGCATGCCGGTGCTCACTACATGAGCAGCCACTTAAACCCGCTTCCTGAAGTGGATGTGACCCCCCAGTTGCTGAACTTTATCCAATCCGCGTCGCCTGACGAGGGCATTCTGCGGATTGACCTTGGCAGAGGGGATGAAATGGCCCACTTTGTGTGTGGGTATCTTGAATGTGACCAGCGGTTCAACCCCCTGCTCGGCTCATTGCCGCCAGTCCTCCTGGTCCGCACCGATCAGCCCGCCGGGTCGGAGTTGGTAGAAGTAGCGGGACCACTGCCGCTGTGGTGTATTGTGCAAGCTGAGACCGGAGACTGGTTGGACAACACTCTGCGATATACCATCGAGGAAGCTGAGGGTGAACGGCCGGCCAGTTCGGCCATGCTGCCCCGGCTGATAGAGCTGCTGTTTGTGGAGGTGTTACGACGGTATATGCAGCAATTGCCCGCAGAGTACACCAGTTGGCTGGCTGCGGTGCGCGACCCCGTCGTTGGGTGTGCGCTCCGACTAATGCACACCCACCCTGATCAGCGGTGGACTGTCGAGGAGTTGGCCCGCGCC
>CALMIS010000122.1 GCA_937864185.1 uncultured Chloroflexota bacterium | reverse complement strand
GGGTGGAGGACTGGAGGGGTGGAGGACTGGAGGGGTGGAGGACTGGAGGGGTGGAGGATTGCTCATTGTTAATTGTTAATTGCTCATTGCTAATTGTTAAGCGGCGGCCGATGGCATAAATCAGGGGGATGGTTAGGGTGCTGACCAGCAGGCTGGGCCAGCGAGGGAACATGAGCCTGGCGTAGGCCGGGGACCAGGCAGTGAACGAGCTATTGAGATAGTCACTCGCAAAGGGAGCGATGAGATAGCTGCTGAGTAGGCCGTGTTCGTAGAACAGGCCGGAGGGGAGTAAAGGCAAGCCTGTGACCAGAATTTGACGGGCGGCTAAGACGGTGGTGTATTCATCAAAAAAAGGGTGCGACGTGGTGAGGTAAGACAAACGAAGGGCAAAGCCGATGAGGGTCAGGGCTAAAATCGCAAATTTAGGCCAGGTCATAGACATGATTAGTATAGCAAAACGCTTCGCTCTCGGCTACCGCCAGATGGCTCAGGCCAGTTCAGTCAATCGGCGCACGCCGGTAGAGCTGGAGCCTAAGGCGTTTTGACCTCTTCCGACCGTTCGGGCCGGCCGTTGAGCGGGGCGACCGGCTGATCGGTTCGACTCCCGGCCTGATCGCCACAGATGCGCCGGTAAATTCCCACATACTGCTCGGCGATATAGTCCCAGGCAAACTCCCGTTCGGCAATCTTACGGCTTTCTTTGCCCATACGCCGTCGCTCGTAAGGATTGTTGATCAGCGCAGCCAAACGATCCGCCAGGGCGTGGATATCGTTAAGGCTAACCAGGTAGCCATTGACGCCCTCCCGGACCAGTTCTTCCAGGCCCGGCGCCCGGGTAGCTACCACCGGCAGGCCACAAGCCATCGCCTCCAACACGGTATTCGGCATCCCTTCCCAACTCGTCGCCGTGACAAAAATATCGGCCCGGCGGTAATGATCGACCAGTTGCTCGCGGCTAAGCCAGCCCAGAATGCTGACCCGGCGGGTCAGTTCGTGGTCGATCACGGCTCGCTCGATATCCGGACGTCGCTCGCCGTCACCAATCAGCCAGAGTTCAAAATTATCCGCCCCTTTGCCGGGTAGCAGCGCCGCCACCTCAATCAGCAAGTCGGCCTTTTTAGCCGAGTTGAAACGCCCTACAAAAACCAACCGGACCGGCCCGTCATGGTCGGTCCGCGGGGGCGGCGTAAAGACCGAGAGCTCAATGGCATTGGACACCACCTCGATGGGCAGATCAGGAGCTGTCTGGAAGGCAAAATCCCGTAAGCCGTTTGAGACCGCCACGATGGCATCGGCGTCGCGCCACAACGAGCGCACCACAGGGCGCAAAATCCGGTAGTGCTTGGCAAACCGTTTGACCTCATCCGAGGGCACGTCGGCGCCGCGCAAAGAAATGAGATAGGGTAGGCCGTAGATTCGTTTCAAGGCCCAGCCAATGGGACCGTCAGGGATGCCAAAAAAGATGTGGACGACATCCGGCTTGAACTCGCGCACCTGAAACAGACTGTGCCACAGACCACTCAGCACAAACGTGCCCATTTCAAAGGTACTGCAATACTCCTGGCGCTGGCGCAAAACCGGCACCCGCCGTACTTCCACCCCATCGGTAAACTCTAGCGGTTTAAGCCCGCGGATGGGGTTGGTTAACTCCCAGGTGAGGCCGGTATGGCGCAAGATAAAACCGATCAGCAGCAACAGGGTACCCAAAATGGTGAAACCGTGGTCGCTTAGATCTTCGGAAAAAGCAAATTTAGCGTAGAGAAGGTAGAGCCAGAGCCCCAGACCGGCCAAGACACACAAATTACCGGATAGAGTATAGAGTTGGGTGGGCCGGCTGGTAATCACTTGCACCGTATGGCCCAGATCGACCAGACTGGCCGCGATTTTTTGGCTGGCCTTGCCGCCGCCAGCCCCAATGGGGGGGAATTCGTAGTTGATGATTAAAATGCGCATGGGATAGACAATGCTCGAACTACAACAAATTTTCCCTTTATGCTGTTCTCGATGTTGATTGATTATAAGTTAACGCTTGAGGTTATGCCAATGAAGCCCT
>CALMIS010000121.1 GCA_937864185.1 uncultured Chloroflexota bacterium | reverse complement strand
GCCGAAATACAGATGGCGGCGAAACTCATGTATTACGGCGGTGATTTGGCCGAACTTTTACTGGTCATCGCCCTATTTGCCACCTGGTACCGCCAGCGGGGACGGCGTCCCTATAATTACCCTTCAGCCGGAGTAACTCTCAATTACCCATCTCCCTGAGTTAAGAAGAGGAATAATGGCCTCCGCTCTCGGCGTAAACCTTGAACCGACGGAGATCCTCCTCTAGTTTTTCTTCAGGATTATCGAAGATCCGGCCCAAGACTTCGCCTATTTTACCGCCCGGTGCCTTATATTGCAGCGTCACCGTCACTTCCACTTGATCGCGCGGTAAAGGGTTAAACGTCACCTGCCCGCTGGTCGTAATGTCACCGCCCTCCATACTATTCCAGGCAATGCGGGTATCCTCGTCCATTTGAGTAGTTTTAGCATCCCACTCCAGGTCTTGCCCCAGCGGCCCCTCCATTACCCAATGGCTCAACCCGTTCCCCTTTTTTGTCACCGACCTGATGTTGTGCATAAAGTGGGAGAAGTTTTCAAAGTTCGCCCAGAGGTTATAAATATGGCTAATATCGCCTTGCACGATAGTGCTCTTAGTAATTCGGTCCGTCATAATTTGGCTCCTTTTATCAAGTAAAGCGTTTCATTAATGTTAAATTTGGGGCTGCACGTCGGGCTTTAGCTAAACCGCTTCTCTATTCCATCTCCTCAACCATGGCCTCGCAAGAGTCGGCACAGCGCCGGCAAATATCGGCACAAGCTTGCATCTGTTCGTCGGCAGAAAAGGGAGCACATTCATCGGCACAAACGATGCAGATCTCGGCGCAGACATCACAGGTGTATGCATGGAATAAAGATCCGCGCAGCATAAAGTCGGCACTGGTCCGGCAAATTTCGGCACAGTCCATCAAGATATTGATATGCTCCGGCGTGGCATGCTCGCCCCCTTGCCGCAAACAGTAGTTTATAGTTTCCAGACAGGTGCTATAGCACTCTAGACAATCTTGGATACAAGCTTGTCGGGCCATATCTTGCGTTTCATCAGAAGATAATCTTTCTTCAGTGTGTAACATTTCTTATTTCCTTCCCACTGTTGCAATTTGTCAGGCGCCTTTCTCAAACTGAAAGACAATGCCTAGTTTACGTTTTCACGTCTAAGTTATCCATACTCGGATGGGCGATTTTCGGACTTAAAGGAGAGCTATATTTTTTGGCCCAATCGAACCCTGAAGTATGACGTTTCAAACAGGTTGAGATATAGATCGGGCGAGTGATAGCAGAAGCGCAGTAAAAGAGGCAAAAGGCGGAGGTGTAGGGGCGTAAAATTTTACGCCCCTACACCGGGTAAATGTTAGGGGATCATCCCAGCAGGGAGGGCAAACTTACTTGGCTAGGGTAAGCTTGATCAAGGAGTCGAGCAAAGTGGTAGCCACCGGATCTAGACCGGGGATATCGGTGGTGAGCCGAAAAGTAGTCAGGACCGCCCGGCCCTCGCCGTATCGCCGGGCAGCGATTAAAGCCACCGGTTTATGGATCCAGCCTACCATCAAACCCCCATATACGTGAGCGGCAAAATCTAGGGGGCTAAAGCCGGTCAAAACATAGTCCGGAATGACTCGATCAAAGCTATGATCGATCAAGGGGCCACCGGGTAAATCCGCTAAAGGTCCCAACCGGCGGACCCAAGCGAATGAAGAGGCCCAATCACCACTCCATGACGTATTTTCGCGGGTCTTCACCTGCACCCCCGGTAAGTGCCAGCCGATGGCTTCCGGATCATCGGCCAACAACAGCAGGTGGCTGCCTTCCCGGATGCAGCCTGCCAGCGTATCATCGAGACGGTGGGTCACAATGACCCGGGCGGTTTGGTAATCGGGCGCGAGAGCATAGCCTAAAGCCGTTAACCGCTCGGCCAGCTCCGGCTCCGGCGTCCATAATAGCTCGGCTTTGGCCGGCGCAGCCCGCTGGGGTAAGAGGCTCAGGTCAACGTGATTGGCTGCTAAATGATCCCCGTTAGCTGCGTAGAGGTTGAGCGATAACCGGTGCAAACCGGGAGAAGTTACGGTTGGAGCGTAGAATGTAACCGGCTCTAACGGCCGAACCTGCCCCGCCGTGAGCGGTGGGACGGTTATTCGACCGGTGGCTGCCTCGGCTCCCAGCGACCACCGCAGCTCGGCTCCGCTCAGGTCCGGACCGGCCCCATGCGCGATAGTCAGATTGACCCGAACCGGCTCACCGGCCCAATAGCTAACCCGTTCCCACTCGGGCACAATCACCGTATCGGCGTTGATCGCGGCAAAGACATCGTGAAAGACTTTAGGGTTACGCTTGATGTCCAGCAGACCATTGGCTTCCCAGTGGACATCGGTAAATTCGGTGATCACGTACCCCACAATTTCAGGCTGACGCCGCATCGACTCGATCTCGTATTTCAAAGCCAGGTACTGCTGCCACTGAGTGGCCTCGATAAAGGCCCGCCAGGAGCCGAAAACCCGATCCAGATACCAGGCTCGAAAGCGGCGGCGGACGCCGTGAGGATGGACGACCCCGTCATCCCATTCCTGGCCGGTTTCAAACCACCACGGTTCCTGGCCTTCATCTAAAAGCAGGTCAACATCGGGTAAACCCCAATTACCAAACTCCGATACAATCAGCGGCTCCTGGCCGGTCCGAACCGCGTCGCCATAGGGGCTGTAAGTCCAGGAGACACGGCCGGCAAAGGCCGTGACAAACTCGTCCCACTGGCGGCGGCGATCAGGGATAGCCCGGTAGTAATGGTAATCTTCGATATCTGTTTGAACGTGGAAATTAGGCCAGCAGGGAGAGTTGTCGATCACCAGCCGGGTGGGATCAAGCGCTTTGAGCCAATGATACGTGTTTTTAAGCCAGGCCCGGTGGGTCGGGTCGTGAACCAGGTCGGTGCCCCAGTTCTCATTAATAATGGTCCAGGCAATAATCGAAGGATGATGACCATCGCGCTCGATAATGCCTTCAAGCGTCTTTAGACCGCGTTGAGCTGAACTTTCAGTCAGCAAGCGCCAGTTGGGCAACTCAGCCCAAACCAGCATCCCCAGCCGGTCGGCGACCTC
>CALMIS010000120.1 GCA_937864185.1 uncultured Chloroflexota bacterium | reverse complement strand
CCGCCGTACCAATAACCGGTTTTTGCAAATGCATAGCCTCAATCAAAGTGCGTCCAAATGATTCATAGTGAGAAGCCGAAACGACAATATCGGCCTCGGTGATAACAGCTCGAGCCTCTTTTTGAAATCCGGTTAAGTAAAAATTTTTTTCGAGTCGGAAGTCTGCTCGAAGGTTGAGTAGGTGTTGCCGGTATTTCGGATCAGGCTCGCTGCCAACAAGGAGAAAAACAGCATCTGGTCGAGTCTGACAGACAATGGCCGCCGCTTTAATCAAATCTATACAGCCTTTGATTGGTTTTACATAAGACAACTGTATGATCAGGGGTGAGTTACTTTTAACTGCGTACTCAGTCCTTATTTTCGGAGATCTAACTATCTTTTCGCGCAAAGGTTCTGTAGCGTTATATACAATTTCGTGGTTGGCTGTAGTCGCACTTGAACAGCGATCAAAGCAACGGGCTACAGCCTTAGACGTGCAAATTACCTTGGTCGATAATCGAGAAACGACAGTGAGTGGGATACAAGGCTGAGCTAAGAAATTATAAGGCGAGTGTCCATTAAGCATCTCCCTCGCGTGCCAAATGTGAGGTATGCCGGCAAGTTTGGCAGCTAAGGCACCATCAATGATAACCAAAGAATTGCTGTGAATCACATGGACGCTATATCGGCGGACAAATTTCAGTAATCTATAAAGAGTTATCAAAACAAAGGGAAGTACTGCCAAATGGTGCAAAGGGCGTTGCCACTTGGGGCGGTCGGTAAGCCAAGCCGTTAATGTTGGAACAACTTCGGTAGTAATATTCAAATCACTCAGAGAGTGTTTAAGTGGACCATCTCTTGGCAGGACCACAATCGGATTGAACTGTCGCCGTTCCAGACCTTTTAGGAGCTCTAGCAAGCTCTGCTCAGCTCCGTAAAGATTCGCTGAATGAGACACATACAAAATGTTAATGATGCTCATGAAAGAAACAGATGTTTAGTAATCCGGTAGCTAGGTAGGATGGGTAACATAAAACAACACCTGGTTGCCAAATAGATTGGGAAGGTATCTGTAAAGGATTGGAAAACCATTGCTGGCCCGGGTTTGCATCTTAATTAGACCCAATTGATCAAGCCAATTTTCAAAATCCGTAACTGTCCAGTAGCGTAAATGTTCAGAGGGATGGATATTCCACTGGACCGGAAAACTGCCCAAAAGTAATCTAAGCCGGTGTTGATAGTACCCAATATTAGGTATAGAAATAATTAGCCCTTTGGTGAACTGATTTTTTAGTTTGGTTACCACTTGTTCCGGATTAGCAATATGTTCAACAATCTCTGATAAGATAATATAGTCATATTTTTTTGCCAATTCCAGCGTTAGAATATCACCAATGATAACTTCAACGCCTCTAGTTTTAGCCAGCTTGGCTGCCTCTCGAGAAATATCTATGCCAAGGCCCTTAACCGCTAGTTTATCGCGCAAATATTGTAGTAACAATCCTTCGCCACAGCCAACATCCAATACGCTAGCTCCGGACTGGATGATTTGGGCAATGAGTTCATACCGGGGTTGAAAAGAGTGATACCCCCGGTGCTCCCAGTATTTATCATAGTTTAGATTGGTGGATGATAGCTGAGGTGTTTGTTTAAGGTAAGCAATGGTAAGCCAGATATGTGTTGGAATATGACTAGCTTCTCTAAGTAGTTGAACTACCATGGGGAACTTTTTTTGTGTAGCGGCATAGTTTAAGAACACTTCCAACAAGGTTTATTCATAGATTTGTTACAAATGAGGCGTAATTTTGTATAAACTCCCATAATACACTTTAAAGGTTGCTATCTTTTTCCACGTTATGGTCACTCTCGGCTATATCATTAAGAATTTCATTGTGTTTTGTCTCACTCCAGTCTGGAGTCGGGCTTGTGAAATAAATATTTGGGAAGTAAAATACCTACCAAGGCAGTCACAATATTAATGACTGGTAACTGAACATTACTGACCTTATTCTTGCGCAAAAAATAAGGTACTGAGTTGTGAACTCGTTGTGTTTACTATAAGTCCCGCTAAACCAGGCAACTTTCGCTCTTTTTGTAGTTTTTGCCAACAGCTTACCGCCAAACTCCGGGTAGTTTTTTTGTAATTTCTAGGCTACTGAATTTACTGCTTTGTTTGTGGCCCTTTTGTTTTACCCAAGCAGCCATTCTATTAATTCCTTCGCATAAATCTGTGAGATCATGATGACCAAATATTCGTTTCGCTTTTTCATGAGATGCGTAGGCGTGTTCTACTTCATCTCGTTTTTCCACGTAAGTAATATTTGGTTCAACTCCCATAGCCTCGGCGACTATTAACGCTAATTCTTTCACCGAGTATTCTTTTTCAGCACCAATATTGAAAATTTGGTTATGTGCTTCAGGATATAAAATCGACTCAGCAATTATCGGTACAATATCTTGAATATAACTAAAAGCTCGTGTTTGTCTTCCGTCCCCAAAAATTGTCATCGGTTGACCCTTCATAATCTGGTTCATAAAGATGCCTATTACATTACGGTATTTGTCACCGATATTTTGTCGTTCACCAAAGACATTGTGAGGTCTAAAAATTATGTAGGGTAACCCAAACATATTGTGGGCAATTTCTAGGTCCCGTTCAACGGCTAATTTTGCGACTCCGTAAGGGTCCTCAGGCTTTGGTGTTAATTCCTCGTGCATCGGTAACTGATTTTTACCATATACAGCGATGGAAGAGGTAAAGACAAAACATTTAGTCTCATAATTAACTGAAGCATTTATCAGGTTAACGCTGCCAATTAAATTATTTTCATAGTTGAACTTTCTTATAAAGTGACTTAAACCTTCAGCTGCGTAAGCCGCTAAATGAAATACGTAGTCAAACCGAAATTGTTCAAATAAAGATTGAACTAAGTTTTCATCTGCTACACTACCTCTAAAAAAAGTTGTGTTTAAGGGAATATTATCTACAAAACCACCAGATAAATCATCTAATACAAATACTCGGTGGTCTTGTTTTTCTAATAGCTCAGCTACATGGGAGCCAATAAAACCAGCCCCTCCGGTAACAAGTATGTTCATAAACACTTTCCCTGTACAATATCCTCCAAGGGTGCATTATTCTGTAAGGGTCAACAAAATTCTGAGCAGGAGGAAAAGAATTCTAATGAATATTCTTAAGCATTTCGTCTAAAATATGCTCCATCATGTTCCAACTATACAATGTCTGGCACCGTTGACGAGCAAGCCGCCCGAGTTCAAGTGCATAGTCCTCGTTTGCGAGTAAATATTCCAGCGCCTCGCTAATTCTAAGTGGTTTTTCAGGAGGAACAATAATACCGCAGCCGTCTAAAATCTGAGGTAAATCAGAGAGATTTGTAGCCACAATTGGTTTAGCCATTGCCATCGCCTCAAATAACTTTCCCGGAATTTGGGCTTGAGCAATAATACTGGAACGCTGCGGTAGAACAACCATATCAGCAATAGACAAGAATTCAGGCATTAGTGCATGCGGCTGATAACCTAAGTGCTTAATTTTTTGCTGACCTACTTCGCAGATTTGCTCTATATACGGATCACCCCGGTGCCCACCAATAAGCATAAGGCTTACGTTCCGAGAGTCTATTGACTTTATTGCAGTCACAAGATCATCAAGACCTTTATGGGGTCGGGGTGTACCGGCGAATAGGATAATCCTTTCATTTGTGGAAATTCCATATTTTTCTCGCAGAACTTTGGGATTGTAATTTTTTGGATTGAAGAACTCGGTGTCGGCTCCATGGACTAGGACAATCCCACCAAATCTTTGTTGCAGAAAGCTGGAGACGACTGTGCGTTGATTAGCGAGGGGAATAAGGGGTTCAAGCAAACGCGCGTAAATGGCTGAATTTGGCCAGGTCAAGCTGGTTATCATACTATAATATTTAAAGAGAGAAGAACTTTCCTCAAAGTTAGTCAACCAAGCTTGAAAATCCCAATCTTCGATATCTAGTAGAAGGGGAATATTTTTGTAATACTTGGCTATTAGACCCACCCCAAAACTGGTCAACATTGGTTTGAAAGCATAGATTAGGTCAGCTTCAATGGCAGTAATGAACTCTGGCGCACGCTTTAAATACAAGGGAAACCGAGTTCCCTTGATTTTTACATATTCAAATTCATTCTGATAGGCTGGGAAAATTTGGTCGTTAAAGCAAGTCCCAATTATTTCAACTGTATGTTTTCTAGCTATAACTTTAGCAATTGGGTAAACACGAACAAGTGAATTAGAGGAAAGATCGTGCATGAGAATGACTATTTTCATGTTTTCGGATATAAGCAAGTTCGGTTTAGGGAAATAAGCATTTGCAGCATTATAGTGTTGAATAAAGGCGGTACGCAAATCTATCAGAATCCAAAAAAACGCTAACTTCTATCGTTCTTTGGCAAACTAAGATAGTTTGATGGCGTATCGGAAACAAAGAGGGCAACTCGCATCTTATATAGCCATCTTTTCGTTTTGGTTGCTCTTGAGAGGCTACGGTATTATCAGTAGCCGAACATCAGCCATCGTTTCTTGTAAAGTATTGGTAGGTGTTATCAGTAAGACGGTTCCCCCATATAATAGGATACCGATGAGGATCAATCCAATCAAGCTTAAAATACCTTCTGACATTTGTGTCGACGCTATAAAAACCCCAAGACCCATAATTAAAGTAGCCAAGGACGGAGCAAACCCGAACATATTTATACTAAGTATTGGTATCCCTAAAGTGCGACTAGCCAGAATGAGGGCATAAGCGGTAGCTAATCCCATAGCGATAATACCGGCAATCCCAACGCCTATTGCCCCGCTTATGTCTCCTAACGAGAAGAGGAGAGGTACTAACGTAATCAGACGTAGGATGATAATTCGAACCAGTACTTCAGGCTGACCGGTGGCGTTAAAAATCGGTCCGATTAAACTATTGAATCCACGCAGCAGACCAAGAAATACAAGAATTCTAATGAACACTGCTGCCGGTAACCAGGCCTCCCCGTAAACAATTAACACCAAGCGAGGCGTAATTACAAAAATTCCAATTGAAAGGGGCAACAAAATAAAAAAAAGAAGGCGCAAAACTTTTAGATAGGCTGCCGACAGAACCGAGTAATCATCTTGTTTTCTGGAAAATGCAGGTAGCATCACGCGATTGATGATCGGGGCAATATTGCCAACCCAATTGCCTATTAACAGCCCTAACCCATAGTATCCCAGTGTTTCGGTATCCACATAGTAACTTATATAAAGTCTATCAAGGTTAACTGCTGCATATAGAAGCAAGGATGCTAGGGTAACGTGAAATCCATATCTTAATAATTCGCGAGCAATCTGTAAATCGATGATTAGTCTTGGAGAAAATGCAGTTGCATGCCAGACCATTAATGCTGTAAACAAAGAAAATGAAACAGATCTAAAGACCAGGCTCCATATTCCAAAATTTAACCATGCCAAGATGACTGCTAACACGGAACTCAAAAATGTGGGGACGATTTCTGCGATAACGCGTTTCTTGAAGTCTAAATTTCGTTCTAAAAGGCTACCGGGAATGAGACTGAGTGGAAGCAACAGAATACATAGAGTCATCACTTTTAAGGGAGTGGAAGTGGTGGGTTCATCAAAAAATAATGAGATCTCAGTTGCAAAGAAGCCCACCAGAATTGCGAAGAGCGCAGAGAGGACTACGACCACGGTGAAGGCCGTGTTGACGGTGGTAGCATCGGACCGTTTGGTTTGAATAATAGCGGTGCCCAACCCGAATTCACAGAATACCGTCAGAAAATAGACGACAACCGTGATCAATGCAAACTGACCGAACAGTTCAGGGGTTAGTAATCTGGCTAAAACAATTGAAGCGATAAAGTTAATGATTTGGGTTGAACCGAGAGAGGCTGTTACCCAAACAACACCGGATGTTGCTTTCTTTCCCAGTGTCATGAAGGTTTTAACCAACTCAGACGCTCTGCTACGCCCACAAAAACTTGGAGAATGTCCAACCTGTGCAGCAGGTTAGCAGCTCTCTTTTCCGAGGAAGCTGTATTGGTGAACGGAGTCACAATGATTTATTCCAGTAAGAAGCTAATGTTTTTGGCAAAGACCAATTAAATCCAAACTTTTTGCTATCTCGGTGGAGTCAATCCAATAATCTTTGGTTGAATAGCGAGCTTCCCAAGAAGTGGATAAAGCATCTGCATCTTCTCGTTTATTTAGTATTTGCCGAGAGCGGCGTTGATATAATCTTTTCAAATTATAAGCTAAAGAGTTTGGAAGTACACTGTCGGCAATAACTTCTAAATAAACTCGTAAAGGGTTTTGCCTAAGGCGTTTCTTCTCTAAGTTCATAATTTCTGCTGTGCTCTTTAGACCCAAAACTTCTACGTTAGAAAAGAGTTGGGTTAAGACCTTTTTCAGAGACCGAGACGTATATTCTCGGACATGATATGGATTAAACGGTGGTTGAAAAGGGAAGAGTCTAAGTAATCTATTTGGCGTTGAGACGATAAAGCGCCCCTGAGGTTTTAAGATTCGCTTTATTTCGTATAAATATTCCAGATCAGCTTGAATATGCTCGATAACCTGGAATGAGACAACCAAATCAAAACTGTGAGTCGTAAACGGAAGATGGACGCTATCAGCCGTTAGGCGATTTGCACTGTGCTTCAGATGTGGCGATGTAAGCAAGGATCTCCAGTCAATATCAAGGCTAACCACTTGTTTGGCCCGCTTAATGAGTACAGCCGAACCATATCCAACGCCGCAGCCCAAATCCAACACGCGCAGGTTACTAGCCATCGATTCGGCAAACTCATAGACCACCAGATGACGCAGGTACATCAGATAACTATTTCGGTCTGGCCATCTACCGGGGTCATAGGGTTGAATTCGTTCGGTCATTAGCAGTTGAGCTTCAAGTGAAAATACGCATATCATAGCAAACGAATCTGAAGTAGCCAAACCAAGCCGTTTGTTCTACAGAAAAAAGCCACTCCGATACCGAAGTGGCTTTTTTCACTACGAGTGTTACTTGTTATATCGTTGCTATCGAATTTAGTAATTGATGCAATCGTACAGAGCTGCTGCACCGAGTGTACTATAGTTAGTACTGGAGCTAGCGGCAACGATGGGGGCCCCTGACGATTGGACGAAAATTGCACCTTCGAAGCTGGTAAGAGCACTGCCAATTTCTGGGAAGTAAGCCGTGGCGGAGGACCCGGCACCGACCCCTGAGCTACTGAGCGTAACAGATGCACCTGAAGCCGCCGGATCTTGACCGGCACGTACCATCTTGAAGGTAACATCCGTCGAACCACCGCCAACATTAGCCACCTGAATTCCGGTAATCCAGTCATTCGCAGCGTTTTTGTTAAAGGCCAGCGGGCAGACAGCTCTTGTGGTAGCTGCACTTGGGGCAGCACCTAGGCTTGAGTAGCCGGCTCCCAAAGAGGCGCCAGTATCGTAGCGGTTTGAGTTAGCAATAGCGAGAACAGCGACGTTGGAAGAAATGGTGGCGGAGCCTAACGTTGGTCCGGGCCAGGTTAATGCCCCCTCACTGCAGGTGTCAAATGTGCTGCTAGAGGTACCTACTTCAGGCGCGTACCAGACACCACTCCCACCGGCCAGAATGGTACCTGTACAGGTATTGGAATAGCTGCCCGAAGAATAGGTGACAGAAACAGTTGCATTAGAACCACTCGTGTTAACGAACGAAATACCGGTAAGCCACTTGCGAGCTTTAACATTTGTCGAAGAACTGCCGTGACCATTGAAGACAAGCGGAACCCGCAGATCGGTAGAGGCAAACCCGCTAGCCGGTACAGCCTGGAATACGGATTGGACATAGGGCGAAGCCAGGCGCTGATTATCAACGACGCAAGCAATGTTTTGAGATGAAGTAAACTTAACAAAGCCAAGTTCGCCATTGCCCCCTGGCCAGGCCGCTTGAACCGTACCATTGTCAGCAATGTCCCACTTCACGCCTTCTCCCACCGCAAGAGAGCCTGAGGTCAGGGTAACTTTAGGGGAGGATTCACCAGTCTTGTAGAGAGCGGCAGAAATAGTGGCATTGCTGCTGCCGGCGTTCTGGCAGTAGAAGATCGATTCAAAGTTGGCGTGTTTATTGAAGATAAGGGTGCCAAAGAGTTCGGTGGCCGTTGCGGCGGTACCCAACCCGGGATAAGCATCCGCTACTTTGGCACTGGAGTTAACCGTAAGCACAGCCGCGGCTGCCTGGAAGCCGGTTTGCACCACGCCGGCAAATTCACCATCGCTGGGTAGATCACTGTCACGGATGAAGGTGACGCCACCCGGGTAAACGTTGCCGGAGTTAACGGTGGAGCTGCCAGCGCCGCCGATTTCATCGAGGGACAAGGCTGCAACTTGAGCACTACCCGATGTTTCCACATTAGCGATAGCCAGGATTTGAGAGCTGAAAGTCCCCGGTAACGCGCCGGCTACATCCACATCGTCAGAAGCCATTTCGACAGTTGGCGTGACAGTTACGGTGGCCGTAACTGTAGCGGTTGCCTCAACCGTAGGTTGGACCGTGGCTTCTACAGTAGGCTCAGGGGTAGCTTCATCGGTGGGTTCAGCCGTGGCTTCGTCGGTAGGTTGGGTAGTGGGTTCGGCCGTGGCTTCGTCGGTAGGTTGGGTAGTGGGTTCGGCCGTGGCTTCGTCAGTCGGTGGGACGGTGGGTTCGGCCGTGGCTTCGTCAGTCGGTGGAACGGTAGGTTCAGCCGTGGGTTCGTCGGTGGGCTCAACCGTAGGTTCTTGGGCCGCCTCAGCCGTTGGTTCCGCTGTTGGCTCCTGGGCTGCGGCCGGAATAGCTCCGGCAATGAACAAGATGAGGGCGAAAATGAGGAAATACCTCAGAGAACGATGTTGCTTCATAAACGAAATCTCCTTTCGTACACAATGAGTGAATGATATTACGGCTCCATCTTACCAACTCTTGCGACTAAACTCAATAATTCTTTAGAATTAGTAAGGGGTTATAGGGGTAATTCTACCGCTTTTTTTATGATCTTGGCTAATTTTTGTCCGATTACTGTTTCACCGGCGCATGCTTGATAGCGGTGGTAGCCATTTTCTGCCAACTCGGATCGATGCCGTGAATTGCTTTTTAGAGCCAGGATTGCCATAGCTAAATCATAGCTGTTAGCCGTTGGGCAAAACAGGACATCTTGCCCTCCGACGAGCCATTCTCGATTGGCGGGGGTGTCCCCGGCAATCACCGGTCGAGCCATAGCCAAAAACTGGAACAATTTGCCGGGAATGACTCGCTGAGCTTTGGCCGTGTGGCCGAACGGGCCGGCTAGACATAAGTCAGCCTGAGCGATTTCCGTGGGGAGATGGGCGTAAGGGACAGGCGGTTTGAAGTGCACGTTGGTCAACCTTAATTTCTCGGCCTGGCGCCGAGCTGAGGCATAGGTTAAGCCGTCGCCAATGAGCCGGAATTCTATGGTAGGGTCGTACTGGAGCAACTTAGCGGCAGCCAAAATGTATTCGATCCCATGAAGCGGTAGATAGCTACTATAGTAGAAAACCCGGAACTTTTTCGGAGAAGTAGGCGGTAGTTGGGGATAAAATAGAGCCTCATTGCAGGAAACGTATAGCTGGTCCATCTTTTCAGGAGGAACCGCAAACGTTTCGAGAAAGTACTGCCGGTGAGTAGCCGTATCCAGCAATATGTAATCAGCCCAGCGGCAGGCCCACTGATCTAGCTTAAAGGCCAGCCAGCCGGGCAGGCTGTGAGGTTTGAACTTTTGCCGGTCGAAACAGAGCGTATCGTAATTGGAGACGAAGGCATCGAACAAGATAGGCCGGTCCGTGAGCCGCCGAATCCAGGGCAGTAGGAGATACCCATAGAAGCCGACAAAAATGAGATCGAAATCTTGCCGGGAAAGTGCGCTAACCAGGCGAGGTAGAAGGCGTAGACTGCGAGCTGTGAGCGATTTGAATCTTGAATCGCTCACTTCGGTGACCTCGTAGCGTTTTTGAATCGCTCGCAGGATAACGTCATTGCGAACATAGAGGGGTTCGCGTCCGCAGGTGAAGAGAATGCGCATAATTAAGGGCTCGGTCTTCCGACCCGGACTGAACTGGTCAAGTTTGCTGAGGGCGACATCAAGGCTAGCAGCGCTTGGGACGATAGGCGGCGTTTACTTTGAATAGCTCGACGTTGGTGCAGCATGGGCCCCAATTGGCGTAACGCAGCTAGCCGGCCCTGAATAGGGCTCAGGTTTTTCTCTTTTATCAGGCGATAGAAGGCCGCTGTCAGATCGTAGAAAAGCAGCCGAGGCAGATGTATCCACAGTTCGGGGGAGGGGTAGTTTTTTAAGACTGTCCAGATTCGATTACGGGTTAATAGATAGCGTTTGAAGCGTGATCCCTGACCGCTGGTGGCCGAGTGGTGATGATAGACCGTGGCCGTTGGCACATACAGACAGCGCCAGCCCATCAGCCGGCCGCGCCAGCCTAGATCCATATCCTCACAGTAAGCAAAATAGCGTTCATCAAACAGACCGATTTCGTCTAGCATCTCTCGTTTGTAGAGAGCTGCCGCACCGGCGGGGCAAAATACTTCGTAAGGTTCCGTTTCATTCGGATCGACCAGGCCATTGTACCGGTTCCAGGCCATGCCGACCTGGTCAATGGCTAACCCGGCCGAGTCAGCGAGATGAGGCGCTTGCATATAGAGTATTTTGCAAGCCACCATACCAATGTCTCGACTTTGTTCCGCAGCCTGGACCATTTCCGCCAGCCAGGTTGGCTCAACCCTGGTATCATTGTTGAGGGTGACGAGATAAGGGCTAGTCGTGGCCTGGATAGCACGGTTATTGGCCTCGGCAAAGCCCAAGTTCCGATGAAAAGCAATAATCTTAACGTCGGGGAAATTTCTCTTGGTAAATTCCACCGAGTCATCGGTTGAGCCGTTGTCAACCAGCACCATCTCAAAAGATCGATAATGTTGGCCTAAAAGGGCCGGCAGACAATATTCCAGGTGTTTCCGGCCATTAAT
>CALMIS010000119.1 GCA_937864185.1 uncultured Chloroflexota bacterium | reverse complement strand
AGCTGCCGCACGTCGGCGCGGTCATTATCCCCGATGAGGAAGGCTACAAGGAGCGAGTAGAGCAGTTGCTACGCGAACTCGATGACATCATCGAAAAACGCAAGACGCAACTGAGCACCGTCGGCATGCCGGACGTGTATCAGTACAACGCCTCGCATCAGACTGATCCGCTGCCCTCTATCGTGGTCGCCCTGGACAACTTTGTCGAGTTCAAGGAAACCTTCGGCGGCGGTGAGGACAGCAATGTTGAAACCGTGCTGGATAAGTTTATCACTTTGGCCCGACAGTCTAAACCCTACGGCATCCACTTCGTCATCTCGACCAATCAACTCAGCGACCTGTCGAGCCAGCTCTACAGCCTCTTCACCGAGCGGCTAACCCTCAAGCTCTCCGACACCACCGACTACCGGGCCATCGTCGGCGGTTACGTCTCCGATATTCCGGAGATTCCGGGACGAGGTTACATTAAGGTCGGTCGCCAGCCGCTTAGCTTCCAGGTGGCCGTGCCGCTCGATGCCCAAACCGGCCCCGCCGCCGAGATGCAAGAGTTGGAGCAACTCGCCCAAACCATGACTGACTATGTCGAACAGTCGAAACGCAAGTACAAAGGGCCGGTCCGCATCGATGCGCTGCCCAAAGCCATTCTTTTCAAGCAGATTCTAGCCCGCCGCTTCAATCTGGAGCTGGACGAGTCGTTCCTGCCGAAACTCAAGCAGGTCACCCGCCAGAAATGGGCCGACAGCACCACCGCCGAGCAAGCCGACTGGCTCAAAGCCACCATCGGCGTGATTTCCGGCAACCGGCTGCGCGAGATGAGCCTGGAAGCCAAGAAAGACGGCGTCCACGGCATGATCGCCGGCGGCACCGGCTCCGGCAAGTCCGAGCTGCTGATGACGCTCATCGTCGGGCTGGCGCTCAACTACGACCCCAGCATCCTCAACTTTGTCCTGGTCGATTATAAAGGCGGCGGCGCTTTTAAGCCGTTCGACAATCTGCCGCACGTGGTCGACAGCATCACCAACCTGAACAAAGCCGCGGTCAAACGTATGTTCACCGCCATCAACGCCGAGATGCAGCGCCGCCAAAAGCTCAACGCTGACACCGGCACCAAGGACATCGTCGATTACCGGGCCAAGGGGCTGCATTTGACGCACGCGGCCTACTCCCACCTGTTCATCATCATCGATGAATACGCTGAGATGATCACCGACAATCCGGAATTTAAGGACGAGTTGGATAGTATCACCCGCGTTGGCCGGGCCCAGGGCGTCAACCTGCTGCTGGCCTCGCAGCGCCCCACCGGCGTCAGCGATCAGATGCGGGCCAACATCAAGTTCCGGATCTGCCTCCGGGTCGAGGGCGTCGAGACCAGCCGGGAGATGCTGCGCCGCTCCGACGCCGCTTTCCTGCCCAACGGCATGCCCGGCCGGGGCTACTTGCAGGTCGGCAATGAAAACGTCGAGCTGATGCAGATCGCCTACACCGGCGAGCCGTACCCCTACGCCGAAGTCAAAGAGGGCGGCAAAAAGCCCAACTTCTACGACGTCATCGTCGATCTGTGCAACGAGCTGCTCCAAGGCCAGCGCCCGCGCACGCCCTGGCCACCCTTCCTACCCACGGCCATGACCCTATCTGACCCGCTGGTGGAAGCTTATCTGGATAAGTCTTACCGCCCGTTGATGAGCTTGGGCCAAACCGACCGGCTGGCGCTCAACCCGTTTGTTCAGGATTGGCTGGACGGCAAAGGCGTCTGGCACGGCCTGGACTGGACCAAGGAGGCGATGCGGGCCATTGTCGGCCTGCTGGACGATCCCTACAACGCCCGCCAGATGCCGCTGCTGGTCGATTTCACCCGCGGCCACGCCGTCATCTTCGGGGCCTCTGGCTGGGGCAAAACCACCTTTATGCGCTCCCTGATTTTGAGCCTGGCCGGCACTCACTCGCCGGATGAGTTTCAGGCCCACGTGCTGGACCTGGGCGGGCGCAACCTGGAAGTGCTCCGCGCCCTGCCGCACGTTGGCACGATCATTATGCCGGATGAGCGGGGCTATGAAGAGCGGGTGCAGCAGCTCTGGCGGGAACTAAACGACATTGTCGATGAGCGCAAAAAAGTCTTCAGCGAAGCCGGCGTCTCGACTTTGTACGAGTACAACAGCAGCGAAAACAGCGGCATCCTGCCCGCCATCCTGGTCATCATCGACAACTTCACCGAGTACATCGAAACCTTCGGCGACCTGAGTGGTAAGGAGGACAATCTGCTCGAAGCCTTCGTCGCGCTGGCCCGCCAGGCCAAGGCTTACGGCTTGCACTTTGCCATCTCGGTGCCGCGCCTGAACGTGCTCTCCACCAAGCTCTACAGCCTCTTCACCGAGCGCCTCACCCTGCGCCTGTCCGACTCCGCCGATTATAGTGCCATCGTCGGGGCCAGCATCGGCGACATCGAAGAGATCACCGGCCGGGGCTACACCAAGGCGGGCCGGATGCCGCTCGGCTTTCAAATTGCGCTGCCACCGGGCTCGGTCAACAGCCAGGGTCAGGTCCGTGGCGAAGCCAGGCAGATCCGGGCCATCGGCCAGAAGATGAACGACTATATCAGCGGCGCGGACCGACGCTTCCGCGAGCCGCTGCGGATCGATGCCTTGCCCAAAGCGTCCTCTTATCGCCAGGTGTTGGCCGAGATGCTGAACCTGCGCCAGGACGATCACTTCCTGGATGACTTGAAGGCCGCCACCCAACAGGTCTGGGCCCGCAACGCTTCGGCCGAGGAGGCCGATTGGCTGTTTGCCACCCTGGGCATTACCTCGGGTAACCGCAAGCGGACCTTGCAATTGGAGGCCAAGAGAGACGGCGTCCACGGCATGATCGCCGGGGGGACCGGCTCCGGTAAATCGGAACTGCTGATGACCCTGATCTGCGGGCTGGCCTTGAACTTCTCGCCGGATATCCTCAACTTCGTCCTGGTCGATTACAAGGGCGGCGGCGCCTTCAAGCCGTTCGAAACGCTGCCGCACGTGGTCGATATCGTCACCAACCTGAACAAGGCCGCGGTCAACCGCATGTTCACTGCCATCAACGCCGAGATTCGCCGCCGCCAGGGCCTTAATGCCGAAACCGGCACCAAAGACATCGTCGATTACCGCCACCGCGGGCTGCACCTGACCCGCGAACCGTACCCACACCTGTTCATTATCATCGACGAGTACGCCGAGATGATCGACGATAACCCCGAATACCGGGCCGAACTGGAAAGTATCACCCGCGTCGGCCGGGCCCAGGGTGTCAACCTGATTTTAGCCTCGCAGCGGCCCAAGGGCGTCAGCGACCAGATGCGAGCCAACATCAAGCTCCGCCTTTGTCTGCGGGTAGAGCAGCAGGATACCAGCCGCGAAATGCTGCGCCGGCCCGATGCCGCGCTGCTGCCCAACGGCATGCCCGGTCGCGGCTACCTGCAGGTGGGTAATGAAAACATCGAGCTGATCCAGGTTTCCTGGACCGGCGAAAACCAGCCGGATAATCGCGAAGCCGCGGCCCTGTGGCCGGATCGACCGGCGGCGGTGCCGGGCGGGGATGAGGACGTGCCCAAGCTGTTCGACGCGATCGTCAAGATCTCGTCCGAGTTGGTCAACCACCAGATGGCGCCCAAGCCCTGGCCCGGCTTCCTACCGACTCAGTTCAGCTTGCAGTCTGTCCTGGTTGATGCTCAGAAAAACGAAAAATTTACCCTGACCACGGCCTTGAGCGACTGGCTCAACGGCGACTCCGACGAGCTGTGGCCCGGCCTCGATTGGCGAGAGGCGGCTATGCGCCCGGTGGTCGGCCTGCTGGACAATCCGGCGGAGGCCCGACAAACGCCGCTGAGCTTTGATCTAAGCCGCACCCATCTGGTCGTTTTTGGTGACTCCGGTTGGGGGAAGACCTCCTTCCTGCGGACGACGATTGTCAGCCTGGCCGCCACCCACTCGCCGAACGATCTGCACGTCTATGTCCTTGATCTAGGCGGGCGCAACTATCGCGCCTTGGAGCTGCTGCCCCACGTGGGGACGGTAGTCTACGCCGATGAGGAGGCCTTTGAGGAGCGTTTGCAGCGACTGCTGGCCAAATTGGAGCAGGTGGTCGATGAGCGGCAGCAAATCCTGAGCGAGGCCGACGCCAACAACCTGTTCGAGTTCAACGCCCGGTTCCCGGAGCAGGCCATGCCGGCCATCCTGGTGGGGATCGACAACTTTGCCGAGCTGCAAGAAAACTACGATATGCTGGTCGAGTCGACGATTATGCCGTTGGTGCGCCGCTCGTTGAGCGTAGGGATGACCTTTGTAGTCACGGCCAACATCCCGAACAACATGCCCAGCAAGCTTTACAACCTCTTCGGCGAGCGGATCACGTTTAAGCAGACCAACACCGACCGCTATCTAGACATCGTCGGCCGGGGCGCGATTGAGATTGACGACATTCCGGGCCGCGGTTACATCAAGGTGGGGCGCGCTCCGCTGCTCTTCCAGGCCGCGCTGCCGGTCGGCCTCTTTGGCGCAGACAATCGCGACAACGTGGCGGAAGGGGACGAACTGCGCCTGCTGGCCAAACAGATGGAGGCGCACATCGAGGCAGGCAAGCTCGAGTGGCGCCACCAGCCGGATGAAATCGCGATCTTGCCGGAACTGGTCTCCCTGGTCGAGCTGCTGGGTCAGGCTTCTCCGCCCCGCCCAACACGCATCCAGGCCGTGCTGGGGCTCGATCATCATCTCCAGCCGGCCCTGTACGACCTGAAGCGCCAGGGGCCGCACTTTGCCCTAGTCGGCCCGCCGCTGTCCGGCAAAACGACGGCGCTGTTCAACTGGGTCTTCTCTCTGACCGAGCGGTATGCGCCGAAGCAGGTCGGGCTGGTGCTGGTGGATATGCAGCGCAAATTTGTAGAATACGGCGGGGAGCGAAAGCTGAGTGAGCTGCCGCACGTCCTCTCGGTCATCACCGAGGTGGAGCAGGTCAATCCGCTGCTCTCGAGCCTGAAGGTTGAAGCCGAGGCCCTGGCTAATCAGAACAGCGGCCGCGCCCTCTTCATCATCATCGACAACTTCGATGACTTCAGCGAAGAGATCGAGACCGACCGCAACCTGCCCCGCGAGCTGGCCGGTCTGGCCCGGCGCTACGGCCGGGACGGCCTCCACTTCATCATCGCCGGGACGCTGGATAGCGGGGTCAGCGACCTGCGACGGCGGGTACAGTCGGCCAACTTTGGTCTGGGCTTACGCACGGCCCAGGCGGTGGAGACACTGCGGGTCTCGCGGACCCCGGCCGAGCTGCGCAACAAAGAATTTCCGATCGGCCGCGGCTTCATCGTCAAATCTGGCCAACCGACCTTGTTACAGGTGGCCAGCCCCTACGAAGGGATGGGCATCGAGTTCACCCCCGGCGAAAGCGACGATCTGGAAGAGAAGAACGCCCAGGCCATCGATCGCTGGGTGGAACGCATTGTCAACAAGTATCCCGACCAACAAGCCGTCTGGGCCGACGGCGCGCAGGCCGGGGCAGCAGTGGCCGCGACCCCGCAAAACAGCGCCAGAGTGACCCGGATGATGACGCTTTTGCAGCTCGGGCTGAAGAAAGAGCTTGAATATCTCAAAGAGAACAACGGCTCCGGCGAACTGGTCACCGCCAAACTGATCGAGCTGGATATGGCCCGTTGGCAGAGCGAATCGGTTTTGATGGAGCTGCTGCGCGAGGTTTGGCTTAACGAGCAGCGCCGCATGGGCATGCCGAATGAGCTCCTCGAGATCATGATCGCCGATATGGATGACGAGTCGATCCTGTTGGGGATTGAAGGTACGCTGGTGCAAGAGGAAAAAGAAGAAGAAAAAGGGGAAGAAACCAAGGAGCCTGACAAAGCCTGAGGTTTGACCCAAGGAATGAAGATTGACTAGCAGGCCAAGAGACTTAGCGGCCAACAGTCTAATTTTAGGAGTAGCGGACACATGAGCACTCAAGATCGTTTGGAACTAAACATTGACATCTTTGAAAAAGCGAACCAGCGGGCGCTGGCCATGCCAGAGTTGACCCCGCCGCAACTGGTCGAAGCCATTTTGCAAGAGTTCCGTGAGCTGGAATATCTAAGCAAATCGCCCAACGACTACCAGTTGCTCAAAGCCAAGGACCGCAGCCCGCTCGACAACGCCAGCCCGCTCCAAAAGCAGTTGGGGCCCAAGGAACGGCTCATTCTGGTCGAGCAAGAGCAGCCGCTCCCGGCTGAGGGCAAGCGGCCGCAGGACAATCTCTACCTGCATGAGCTGCTGACCGGCGAAGTCTACAAACTCAACTGGCTGCCGGCCATTATCGGTCGCCACAGCCCCAACCAGCCTTACAACGATCTGGTAGCGGTCAACCTGGAGGAGCACGCGGCCGGGCTGCGGGTTTCGCGCCGGCATGTCGTCATCGGTCATGAGAAGGGGGCCTACTACGTGCAGAACATGTCCAACAACCCGGCTTCGATCATTCGCGACAAGCGGGACAACTCGATCCCGATTACTGCCACCAAACAGCCGCTCCAACCCGGCGACGTGATCTTTTTAGCCCGGAGCAACATTGTCTTGAAATTTATTGTGCGGCTGGCTGGCGACCAAAAGGGATGAAGTTAAGGATGCAAAGGATGGAGGGCGGATTGAAATCCGCCCTCCAAGAGATATTATTGAGTGGTGATCTAAACTGGTGGAACGTGGGGTGTGGACTGTGTTCTCGATACGATTCACGCCCCATGCTTCACAGGGTTAATAGGAGACGGACTCAGCCTGCGGCACAGCACCGAGAATGAAAATCCGGAGGAGTCCCAAAGCTAGCTTTGGGACTCCTGGCCAACACCTTATTTTCACAGGAGTAGACGACAATGAATGACATTATCCGAATCGATCATGAAGCCTTGGAAGCGATCGGCGCCCAGTTTGGCCGGCAATCCGGCGATAACCAGGAGATGCTGCAAAGCCTGATCGTCGCGTTTCAGCCGCTCAAAGAAGGGGGCTGGATCGGCCGGGGGGCGGAAGCTTTTTTTAGCGAGATGGAAAGCGAAGTCCTGCCCGCCGTCCGCCGCCTGATCGCGGCCCTGGCCGAAGCCAGCCAGGTCACCAGTGAAATCAACCAAATGTTTCAAGGCGCGGACGAAGAAGCCAGCACCCCCTTTAAGAACGAGCCAGCCGGCGGCGGAGGCAACGGCCAGTTCGGCGGCGGGGGCGGCGGCAGTAGCCAGGGCGGCGGCGCTGAAGTCGGGACCGGCGGGGGCAGCGGCGATGGCCAGCTTGCCGGCGGCGGCGGTCCCGGTGGTGGCGGGGGCGGCCAATTTGGTGGCGGCGGGAGTGGCCTGGGCCAAGGCAGCGGAGCCTGGGAGAACGGCACGTTCAATCCGGGAGCGGCCGGCTCCGGTCTGTTTGACAACCTGCTCGGCCAGCACGGCTTTACGCCCGGCGATAGCTCCGGTCTGGGCGGTGATTTGGGGGGCGGCTCAGATTTGGGCGGTGATTTCGGCGGCGGCTCCGGCGGGGGCGGCGATTTTGGCGGGGGCCCTGATTTTGGCATTCCCCAAGACTGGCTATCGGGCGTAACTGACTCCCTGAACGGCTATATGAAAGGCAACTACGAAGACTACGGCGTCCCGGAGGATTGGCTGTCTGGCGTGGAGGATGCCTTTGGCCTGGACGGTGAGGAAAGTCCCACCGCCGAGGCCGGTCAGGGCAGCGAGTCCGGCGGCGGCTCCGGCGGGGGCGGCGGCTCCGAGGAGAAAGAGTCGTCCGGCGGCGGCAGCTCCGGCGGCGGCGGGGGCGGGGGAGAAGAGCCTAAGCCCGAAGAAACCAAGCCGGAAGAGAGCTCGCTCCGCGAGCAGTCCCAGCCGACCGGCGGCGGCAGCGGGGGCGGTGGCTCCACGCCAACCAGCATCAGCGAGCCGAGTTCGCGCGGCTTCTTTGGCCAGAGCTACTCCGGCAGCACTGTGGCCAGCCCGGCTGAAACTGAGAGCACGCCCGGTGGATTGCAATATCAAGCCTTGACCGGCGGCGGCGGGGGATCAGACTCCGGATCGACCGGTTACCAAATTCCGACTTCGAGCTCAGGCGGAGGGGGCCCAGCCCCGGCCGAACAGAGCGGGTCCGGTGGCTTTGGCCTGCCGATCGGGATTGCGGCCGCCAGTCCGTTTTTGGCCCTGTTAGGCAAGGCCCTTAAGAAAAAAGATAATGAGTAAAGGAGGCCGATGATGAACAATGGAAAGGAAGCCATCAACATTCGACTGTCGCGGGAAGAACTCCTGCTGACGCTCAATCTTTTGGAAACTGACTTTATTCCCGGGTTGGACAACGATCCCCTGGGCGATCTCAACCGGGACCAGTACACGCTGGCCTTAACTTGGGCTGAGCGGGCGCTCCGAGCGCGCGGTCTGGCCCAACGCTTTGACGACGGCGAACTCAAGGTTCACAGCGCGCTGCTGACCGCGGTCGGGGTGTGCGCCTACTCGCAGAACGCGCTGTTTGTCTATCACTGGCCCAGCGGTCAAGAGACGCCGCTGCGCTACTTTGGTCATCTGCGTGATGATCAGTGCGTGGCCCACACTCGCCCCGAGGATGTGCTGCACCAGTTTGCGCTCTGGCCCCCCAAGGCCCATTTGATCGAACAGGCGCTCCAGGCCTGCCGCTACGTCGAGACTCCGGCCTCGGCGCTGGCCGAGTTTGAGGTGAGCCGGGGAACCTTGAGCCGGGCCCGCGAGTTGGCTACCGACGGTCAAAGCAAAGAAGCCGCCGAGCAACTCATCGCCACCGGGGTGCCGACCGAGAGCGCCAAGGCGGTGGCCGCCACCCTGGCCGCTGCACCACGGGTGTCAATTTTTCAAACGATCAAGCAGCAGCCGGACGGCTCGGTGCTGAAACGGGATTTCACTTTGCTGCAAAATGATAAACAAACCTGGCTGGTTATTGCTCCACCTACCGACGACCAAAACGCACCCTTATCCCTCAAACCGGCCGGCAAGGCTGAAATTGAAGGATTGTTAACAGAGTGGCTGTAGATGAGGTCAGCCAGGGGAGCAAATGATGACGGTTATTCAAGCCAAATACGATGAATTAGAGGCGATTGCCGGTCGCTTCAAAGGCCGAGCCGAGGCCAACGGGGAGCTCAAAGGCAAAATTATTCAAAGCTATCAGGCCCTGGAGCAAGGGGGCTGGATTGGACGGGGAGCGGAGTCATTCTTCAAAGAGATGACGGGCGAGATGTTCCCGGCCCTGGAGCGGCTGATTGTGGCCCTGGACCAGGCCCAAGCGGTGACGCTGGAGCTAAAACAAATTGTCGAGCAGGCCGAAGAAGAAGCGGCTTCCGTCTTTCAAGGGAATGGGAGTGGGGGTGGCGGTACGCCCAGTCCCGGAACAGCGGGGGCCGCCGCGTTGCCGGAACTGGTCGAGACCCCACCCGGCACCTTCGACAGCCGGCGGGTGCCGTACACCATCGGCCAGCCGCAAGATGTCAGCAACCATCCGTTTTACTCCGGCGCGGCCGATGCCGTAAAGTACGATGTTCAGGTCGGCGGAAAAACCATCTCGATCTTTATGCCCAAGAACCCGGACCCGGCCCAGGGCAACTTCCACTCCGTTGAAGAGATTGCCAAGGGGCTGGCCGCCTTGCCGGAGCAAAGCCGCGACCTGGTCACCCACGTCAATGTTGAGCCGACCAAGAACCCCGATGACGCACACTGGGCGATTGAGTACAACGATCCGAATTTCGAGTCCTATATGACCGCCGGAGAGTCTGGCGTGGTCAATGTCTATCCCAGTTCAAACCCGATCGGTCAGGACTATTTGGACGGGACCATGGTTCACGAGACCGGCCACATCTGGTCGCAGCAGAAGTGGGGCGATCCCGACAGCGATGCTCGCTGGGGTGATTGGAAAGCGGCCATTCAAAGCGATCCGTCCGCCGCGTCCAAATACGCCCAAGTGGCCCCGGCCGAGGATTTCTCCGAAACGCTGCTGCTGTACCACCAGGTGAAGGGCACGCCGGAGGAAGCCGCCGCCCGGCAGCAGATGCCGGAGCGATTTAAAATCATTGATGAAATTGTAGCGGGGAAGAGGTAAGGCCATGACTCAAGTACACAACCCGGAACATCCGGGCAAGATCGTTTTTATCAACGGCATCACCCAGGAGATCAGGCACGAAAAATCGGCGGAGGAAGTGCCGCCCACCATTCGCTTTGTCCAGACGGAGCATGGGCCGGTGCCGGTGGTTAAGATTGTCGATTTTACAACCGAGGAGCAGCGCATCATCCGGCAGTACGGCCCGGAGGGGCAGTTGCTGAAATCGACGGTGCAGATCCGGTAAGAGCTCGCCTTGGTTAGAGTGGTTCAATCTTGAAGATTGAGCCACTCTGGCCGGCGAGTCCGACCCCGGAAAAATCATTCCGCCCACCCGCCGAACGGTTCGGACCCACTACAACGAATGAAGAATAAAACGAATGAAAACGGCTAAAATTTGTTATTTTCTCAATTCGTTGTAGTTTATTTGGCTCGCTGCGCTCGCGCGCTCAGAAATACAGCAGTTCAGCATTCAGAATACCAGAACTATGGAGAGAGGGCGAAGCGCATACCCCTGAAGTTCCAAACTCGACGTCATCTCCACAGGGACTGTCCAACTTCTCTGTGTTCTAGCCGAGTCTATTTGAGCAAATTATGAAAAGAGCACCTATCGGCAGCGGATCGAACGCTAGCTCACGGCGTGCAGCAGCTTAGCATAGTGATCGATTTCACGCCGCAGGTCGGAGACGCCAACCGGCTTCTGCATGTAACCGTTGCAGCCGGCGGCCAGGCAGCGCTCCTTGTCGCCCTTCATGGCGTTAGCGGTTAGGGCAATGATCGGAATATCGGCCAGGAATGAATTTTCCCTAAATTTGGCGGTGGTTTCAAGACCGTCCATGCCGGGGATATTGACATCCATCAAGACCAAATCCGGTTTTCTATCTTGAGCCAGGGCCAGGCTGTCAAGGCCCGTTTCGGCTTCGAGCATCTCGTGGCCCATCGACTCGACGACGCGACGGACAAACAGTTTGTTTTCAAAATTATCTTCGACATAAAGGATTAACATGCTGATACCTCTCTAGCGTATGAACGACATCAAAATAAGTAGAAGGATAAGTATTGTTGAACCGGTATCTTCCGGTAAGACTTGCTAAATCAATTCGGCCTCAACTTCGGCGATGAGTTTCTGGCGGTCAAGCTCGCCTTTCTGCCAGACAGAGCGGACATCATTTGACTTCAATACTTCTCGCTCGGCTTCCGATAAGTCCTTGGAGGTAATGACGATAATCGGAATCTTATCAAGCTCTTTATCCTGTTTCAGATCGGTCAAAATTTGAAAGCCACTGCGATCCGGCAAGTTTAAATCGAGCGCGATCAAGTGGGGTTTCTCTTGCCGAACGACTGGCAGGGCATCCTGGCCATTTGGAACGCGAACGATATCGAGCGGCAGATCCATTTGCAGAATGCGGCTAATCAAGCGGGCGTCCATCGGATTATCTTCAATGAGCACAATCCGTTTAGCTTGATGGTCCGCGGCAGGCGAGTTTTTCGGAACAAGCTGGCCATCCTTGGTTCTAACCAACTCCTGGGTTTCCACATGGATGCGCCGAGGCCCCGGGCTATCCGGCTCGGGCGGCGGGCCGGATAAGGTGGTGACAACGTGCTCGACCAAGTCTTTGGTTGAAAATGAACCTTTCAGCCAGACCGATGAGGTTTGACCGGCCAGCCGGCGTTCGTCCTCCAAGCTTAACTCCTTAGCCGAGATGACGATAACAGGGATGCTGGCCGTCAACGGGTCTTGCTTGAGCTCCTCTAACAGGGCAAAACCATCCATCTCCGGCATTGACAGGTCGCTGACCACCAGATCGGGCAGCCGTTCGCGGACTGTTTTGAGCCCATCGTAAGCGTTATGAGCTTCGAAAACACGATAAGGTTTTTTGGCCTGGAGTAAGCGCCGGATCAGACGGCTATCCATGGGATTATCGTCAATCACCACAATCGTCTTGACCTGATCATCCAAGCGCTTAAGCGCGGCCCTCAAGCCATCGAGCGGCACATCGGGTTTGATCTCCGTCGAACTGGACAAGCGCACGTCCAAGATGTTTTCTTCAGCCATGATGTGCTTTTCAACCGGGAAGGTATGGCCGGAACAATTGACGATAACCGTTTCCTCAGGCTTGATGATCGCCTGGGCCACCAGCTTTTCCAGTCCGGCAAAGGCCACCGCCGTGGCCGGTTCCACGGAAACCCCTTCTGTCTTGGCCAATTGTCGCATCGCCTCAAAGGCTTCATCGTCGGTGACGCTTTCCATATAGCCACCGTAAGTCTGGGCCGCTTGATACAACAGTTCATAGCCAAAGCCCGGCGCCCCGGTTGATAAAACGGTGATGCGCGTTTCGGGCACCACCGGCTCGGCTGTTGGCCGGTTGGCCTGAAAGGCGCGGACCATCGGCGAGCAGCCGGAGACCTGGATCACGGCAATCTTCGGCACGCGGTCAATCAAGCCCATGGTATAAAGTTCTTCAAAACCCTTTTGGACGCCAATCGGACCAATCCCGCCACTAACGGCTTGAATGTACCAATCGGGTGCAGCCCATTTTCGGTCACCCCCTTGCAGGCAGGCCAACTCTTCGGCAATTTCAAAGGCCACCGTTTTCATACTTTCTTTACCGGGAATAGCCTTGGCCCCCTTGTCTAAATGGATGCCCCGCCGAACCGCAAAATCTTCGGCCACTTTCTTGGCCTGGTCGTAAGTACCGGCCACCTTGATAACTTCGGCGCCATACAAAGCGGCCTCGCGCATCTTGGCCGCGGGGACCATACTGGTCAGGAAAATCCAGAGTTTGATATCGGCTCGGGCGCAATAAGCGGCATAGGCCACCGCCGCGTTACCGGTCGAGGCCAGGACGCACTCGGTGATCCCGGCGACTCGCATCGACGAGGTTGCGACCGCCGCCTGCCGATCCTTAAAAGAGCTCGTCGGTGATTGGCGCTCGTCTTTGATAAAAATAGCGGGATGTTCCAACCGCTCCTGAAGTTTGGTGGCCCGAAAGAGCGGGGTGAAGCCCTCGCCCATGGAATTAATCCCGGTCGGATCAGTAATTGGCAATAATTCCCCGTAGCGCCAAAGGCTGGCCGGCCGGTCACTTAAACCAGCCCGCCAGATCTCGGCGACCGTCTCATAATCGTACCGGGCATCCAGCCAGGTGCTGCCACACCCCGGACAGGAATCCAGGCCCGGCCGGTAGGTGATTGACTGCCGGCACTCCAGACAGGTTACGCTTGAAAGGTAAGATTGCCACATTTTTGTTCTCGAAATCCTCACGTTAAGCTCTATGCGTTGTTTTACCTTTCAAATAAGAGGGTTAGCCCCTCACAAACAGACATAGGATCCTAAGGTCAGGCTTATTTGAAAGGGATTGGTCCTAAACCACCGTCGCTGCTTCAGAGTCCGATTTTATGCTGTCTGCTAATGGCACCGTAAAGTAGAACTCGGACCCTACGCCTTCCTGACTCTTAACTTTCAGCTCGCCGCCGTGCATCTCGGTGAGGTTAAGGGCAATGGCCAAGCCCAGCCCAGTCCCGCCATACTTCCGCGTGGTGGAGCTATCGGCCTGGCGAAACCGGTCAAAAATAGCGCCCAGCTTATTCTGGGGGATACCAATACCGGTGTCAATGACAGCGATGCGCAACTGGTCGGGCGACTGCTCGACGATACTGGCCTTGATCGTAATGGAACCTCGCTCGGTGAACTTGGCCGCGTTACTCATCAGGTTAAGCAGAACCTGGCTCAAGCGCAACTTGTCGGCGTAGATCAGCGGCAAAGACGCCGGCCGGTCGACCTTGATTTCGACCGGTTTAGATTTGACCAGCGAGGTCGAGGCGGCCAGCACGTCGTCAATGACCTCGGCCACATCCAGCGGTTCACGGACCAGTTCCATTTTGCCGGCTTCAATCTTCGACAGGTCGAGAATGTCGTTGATCAGAGCCAGCAGGTGTTGGCCACTGTTGTGAATAAGCTTGATGTCGCCCATAGCCAAATCCGGCAGGTCGCCGTCGATCCCTTGTAATAATACATCGGCAAAACCGATGATGGAGTTTAGGGGTGTGCGCAGTTCATGGGACATACTGGTCAAAAATTCGGATTTGAGGCGGTCAATCTCCTTGAGCTGCTCGATGGTTTTTTCCTGCTCTTTGGCCAACCGCGCATTTTCCAAGGCCCGCGAGATCTGATCCGCCACCGCCGCCACGGCCGAGACTTCTTCCGCGGCCCAGTCCGGTTTTTCTTCCCGTTTGACCCCCAGCACACCAATGACTTCACCCCGCAACATCAGCGGCACGGCTAACTCACTGTTTGCTTTATGTCCATTTCCGGCGTCACTGACCTTGACCAGCTCTTTCTTAGCCGCTGCTTCTTTCATCGGCGGCAGCCAAACCCTTGAGTCCTTGCTAATGGCCTGGGCCAAGCCTTTTTTGAAGTGATAGCCAACCGTGTCTTTTTCCTTGGTCTCGGTCCAGGCCTCGTGAATGAGACGCCGGTTGAGGCGCTCCACCTCGCGCAGAGCGGCCTGGGTTTGATCCAGCAAGCGGGCGTTATCAATGGCGATGGCCGTTTGGTTGGCGAGGGGCTGCAACAAAGCTATATCTTCACTAGAGAATCGGCCCAGAGCTTCACTTTGAATATCCAGCACGCCCACGACCTGATCGCCTTTAAGCATCGGCAGCGCCAACTCTGAGCGGGTCTCAGGGAGCAGCGGGTTACGGACAAAGTTCAAGACCTCATCGACGTTGTTGCTTTTAAACGGTTGCCTAGTGCCGGCTACTGTCCCGACGATGCCCTGCCCTTGGGCCAGCCGGTGCCCTTTGGCTTTAAGTTTTTGCCCCACCTCGCCGGCACCGGCGGCCATGATCAACTCGCCGGTTTCTTCCTCAACTAAGTAGATGTGGGTATGATAAAACTCGAACTCGTCCTTGAGGCGATTGACGACCTGCTCGAGCAGTTGATCGACATCTAAAATAGTGGTCATTTCCTGGCTGATGCTGGCGCTGGTTTCAACCGCCCTGGTCCGCGCTTCAAGCCGGTGAGTGAGCTGCTGCAGTTGAGCCTCTCGAGTTTGGACGGCACCGGCCATCTGGTTAAAAGCCTGAGCCAATTGCCCCACCTCATCGCCGGTCAGCACCGGGGCGCGCGCCTCAAGATGACCGGCGCCGAGTTGGACTGTGGCCTCCACCAACTTCGTCAGTGGCCCAATAATACTGCCGGTGATGACCAAGCCAACGACGCTAGCCACTCCCAGCAGCACCCCGGCGGAGATAACGATCCGCCAGGTGGCTTCCGTTACGCCCTGCTCAATATCCGTGTCAATCAAATTCTGAGCGGTGGTCAGGGCTTCCTCAAGCTGGCTTTCCACGCGCTCCAATTCTTCAAGTTGCTCCAGAATCTGGCTGTGGCTGGTCACAATTTCATCAGCCTTGGCCGTTAATTCGGCGGCCATCTGGTTCAAAGCCTCGCCGATCTCCGCTTCATCTTCATGATGCGAAACCGTGGCCTCGTTATAGCTCTCGATGATAGCTGCCAGCTTAACTTGGGCTTCTTTAACCTCGGCCTGGCTCTCGGTGCGGTCAGTGGTGATAAACTCGATCGTCTCTAGTTCCAACACTCTGACCTGCTCTTTAACGGCACCTAACTGGCCCTGTTCGGGCAGCAGATGGTTCGTCAAGTCAGCCAGGTTTTCTTCCCCAATATGTTCCGCGATCTCTTCGTCCAGGGCGGTTTGGGCTTCAGTGAAAATCCCTTCCGCTTTATCCTCCACCGCTTCAAGCTCTTCCAAGTTCTGCAAGTTTTGCTCGTGAGCCTCGACGACGCCCTGCCCCAACACGGTCAGCTCAGCGGTCAGGCGAGCCAACTCGGCAAAGGCTTGATTTTCTCCGGCATCGTTGGCCAGATCGTCATTAAGCCGGGTCAGCAAGGTCTCGATCGCGGCGCTAGTCTCTGCGATCTCGGCCACCGTTTCTTCTTCACCCAAAGCTACAAATTCAAGCACTTCCGCCTGGTAGGATTTGAGCAGTTGAGACAGTTGGGCCTGAACTTGCAAGGTGGGAATGGTATCGCCTCGAAGCCGCTGGAACGAAAGGGTCTGGGCGACGTAGGCGATCAAACCGGCCAGGATAGCCAGCAAGATAAAGCTACCGATCAGTTTTGTGCTGAGTTTTTGATCTTTCAGAAAGTGCATGGCTACTCAACCTCGGTTCCCAGCCGCAGCACCACCTCTGAGGCCTGGAGTTTGTCGCCCAATTGGGCGACGGCGGCGCGCATTACTTCTTCGATTTCAGCGGCGGACCAGAGTTTGGCCGTCGACTCGCTAACCACCCGGTCTCGCCAGGCGTTACGCTGCGTTTCTTCAAAGAGGCGAGCGTTTTCCAGGGCCAAACTCATCTGCTCGCTGACCGCTTCAATCAGGGCAATCTCATCGGCCGTCCACTGGCGATCCGGGTCCTCGTTTTGGAGCCCCAGGATACCAATGACCTGCCCCCGCAGCTTCAACGGCGTGGCTAGAGCACTACTTGGCTCAGCCGGGTCTGGCCCGTTACCCTCGGACGCACCGGCCGGCAGCCGCAGCTCAACCGTGCGTTTCTCCCGCAGGGCAGCAACCGCCTCGGGCGTCGGCACTTCGTCGAGCGGAGGCAGCAGGGGCGATTGGCGATAATCATACGCCCTGGTGCGATCCCCGCCCAACTGCTGCCAGGCCTGACCGGTATAAACCGATTGCAAATGTTGCACCCGTTCGAGCGCCGCTTGGGTCGCGGCAAACTGGCGAGCGTTGTGGACCGCGTTAGCGATTTGGTTGGCCAGCGCCCGCAACACGGCCTCATCTTCTTGACTCAAACCACCCACTTTATCGCTCTGAACATCCAGCACGCCGACCACCTCAACCCCGTACTGCACCGGGATGGCCATCTCCGAGCGCGTCTCCGGCAGGAGGGGATTGGGCAGCCAATTGGGGTCTTGGCGCACATCGCCAACGGTGATTAGCTCTCGCTCCCGGGCAGCGCGAGCCACCAGACTTTTTGGGGCACTGAGCGGAATGTGATGGCCTTGGCGCTTCATTTCGGCGCCGGCTGGACCGTAGCCTTCAGCCATCACCAGCGAGTTGTCGTCCGCGGCCAGAAGATAGATGTGGACGTGGTAATAGTTAAATCTCTCCTTAACCAGGGTCACCACCTGCCGCATTAGCTCGTTCAGATCCAGAATCCGGCTCAGGCGTTGGCTAACTTCCACCACTGTCTCCAACTGCCGGGTTCGCCCGGTGACCCGATCTTCCAAATTGTCGATGTTTTCCCGCAGCCGGGCCGTCATCGTATTGAACGCCGCCGCCAACGCGCCGATCTCATCCGTCGACTGAACCGGGACTTGAGCGGTCAAATTACCAGCGGCCACTTGTTCGGCCACAGCAGTCAGGCGCGTGATCGGATCGGCCAGCAGGCGGGTGACCCCTACGGCAATAACCGTGGTCGCCAGTAACACGCCCAGACCGACCAGCAGAATATTTTGCCGCTGGTCACGAATCGGCCCCAGCGTCGCTTCTCGCTCCACGTAGGTCAAGACCCGCCAATTCAGACTGGCCGGCCGAGAGTTTGTAAGATTAATGCGAATAAAGCTCTGACCCACCAGGCTCATGACGCCTTCAAACTCAAACTCGCCAACGCCCTGAGTCTCAGTTGCCAAAATGGCAGCCAACGTTTCAGACGCAATCGGTTCGAACCGGTCATCGTCCAGGTGCCAAATCTGATCCTCAATCAGCAAATCAGTATCAAGCCGGGCCGTTATTTGGTCGGCCTGCTCCCCCTTGATCGTTAGCAGCAGGTTGGTTAAACCGGCGAAGCTGTACGTGCTTCTCAGGACACCGGCCACCCGAACCGGATCGGCGTCATCATAAATTGGCAAGGCCAGGTTAACGCCAAACGTTTGGCTGCTCTCATCAAACTCCGGGAGACCAATATAAACCCCACCCCGCCCCTCATTGTAGGCCGCTTGCCACCATTGTTCATCCGCTTGATTAAAATCCGAAGTCTTACCGGTGGCCGCCACGACCGCCCCGTATTGATCGGTGATAAAGACTTCGGCATTGTTGGCAGAACTGCGCTGCAAATCAGTTAACTCCGCTGCCGCGGCGCTATCAAGTCTAGAGCGAACTAACGGATCTTGCTCATCGACCTGCTGCCACTGCTCGTCCAAGTCGCTGAGTAATTTTTGGATGGTGGCGGGGTTGGTGGAGTCGTAGGCGGCGAAGTCTCCCTGATCGAGCGCCTGATGAATGATATCGTTATGGGTCATAACCTGCAGGGTCTCAACCTCGTTGGTCAGGATATCGCCGATGAGCCGGGCTTGAGCGTCGGCTAAGGTCTGCAAGTTCTCGGTCGTATCCCGGTTCAAAATGGTCCGGATTGTCAGGTCCGTGACCGCATCGACCACCCCGACCGCCACGATGGTCACGACCAAGAAGGCTAGAATCAGTTTTATCCGCAAAGGATAGTCGGCAAAGCCCTGGGTAAAGAAATAACCGTAGGCCAACACAATCAAGGCCACTGTCACCGCGATCAGGATTTGAAGCTCGGACACAAAGAGACGCCCCGGTTGGCCAAACATATCGAGCAGAATAGTGACGATGCTAGCGATGACGCCCAAGGCCACCGCCCAAGGTACCTGTTTCCTGGGCATCATCTGGGCCAGGGCTAAGGTCATCAAGGCCGGGCTAACACTCAAAATCAAGCCAATATCCGAAACCCACAACCCCGTAATCAAGGGCCAAATGATAGCCATCGCCCCACTGATGAGCCAGGCCGCCCCGCCTAACTGACCGGAGCGAACGAGCCAGGTGCCGGCAAAGGTTACCCCGAAAAAAAACAAGGTCACCCAGGCTAAAGCGAACATTTGCGGTTGTTGAAGCCGGAAAGCTAAAAAAAAGTAGACGGCATCAACGATCGCGGTGGCCGCGCAGAGGGTGGCGATCATCCGAAAAGCCACACGCTGCTGAGAAACGGGCTCCCCGGTTGAGGGGAAGAAAGAGGATCGTAACTGGACCATTAGTCATTCTCCTCGGTAAGATCAGGCCTTTTTTCCCTGTCATCGGGTGGCTCGAGCTCTTCAGTTAAACCGCTGGTCAGTTTGACGTAGGCACGCGGCACATTCAAGACTTTGGCCAATTCGGCAATCCCGGTTTGGATGATGGCCTCCATATCCGGCGCCTCGCGCATCTTGTCCGTGATCTGGCGGGCGAGCTGCTCACGAGCCGCGCGCTGTTGGGTCTGCTCAAAGAGGCGAATATTTTCCGCTTTTTGGCCCAACTGCTGAGCCACGGCGGCCAAGAGGGCTTGCTCGTCCGTACTCAACTGGCGATTAGGCGGCGAACTCACGGCGAGTTGACCAATAGCCTGGTTCTGGATCTTAACCGGGACCGAGACCGCATCGCCGGTGGAGATCTTAGCCGATAGGGGTTTGACGGTGTTAAGATCGTAGGTAAAAGCCGGCTTTTCTCGGCGTCCGCGTAAACTTTCGGTCCATGCTTTGCCGGTGAGTTGCTGCAGAGTTTCCTGTAGTTTCTGCTGGGCTTCTTGAGCGCTGGCCCACTGCCGGGCGCTGTTAATCGAGAGCGCCAACTGGGTGCCCATCGCTTCAAAGACGGCCAGGTTATCCACGGTAAAGGTGTTGGCCTGGTCCGACTGCATGTCCAATACGCCGATCACCTGACCTTCAACCACCAGCGGCACGGCCACCTCCGATCGGGTTTTTGGTAACAAGTCGTTGGGTTTATGAATCTCGCTCCTCTCAGTATCGGGCACCACAATCGATTGTTTAGTCGCCGCCACCTGACCCACAATTGAGCCCGGGCCAATGGGCAGCATATGACGGCGGGCCATGAGCGCCTGACCCACGTAGCCGGTTCCGTACTGAATCACCAAATTGTGGCCAAGATCATCGACGAAATAAATGTGAGCATAGTAGAGCTCAAACCGCTCCTTGATAAAATCGGTGATCATGGGGAGCAGGTCATCCAGCTCTCGCACAGCCGCGGCCCGCTGGCCGACCTCGATAGATAAAGCCAAGTCCACGGTTCGGGCCTGCACCTGGCTCTCCAAACTGTCTACCAGCTCGCGCACCCGCGCCGTCATCCGGTTAAAGGCCTCGGCCAGTTCCCCGACCTCATCCGAGGAGACAACCCAGGCTTGCGCCGTCAGCTCACCGGCCGTCGCCCGGTGAGCCGTCCACACCAGGTGAAAGAGTGGTTCGGTGATGCTACGGGTAACGATAACGGCGAAGCCGACTCCAAGCACCAAAATCGCCGCCTGCAGCCCAACATTGACCACCTGGGAGATATACTCCAACCGCTCGAAATCGGCCAAGGCGTCTGCTCGTTCCTGACTTTCTTCACTAATAATCTCTTCGAGCAGGGGGGCCAGAGGCGAACTGATCTGATCAAGCGTGTCTGTTTTCTGAAAAACCTGCTGATCCACTTTAACCAGATTGTTGAAATCGGCCAGGTATTGATCCACCAAGGTCCTCAGCCTAGCCGCCTCGACCCCGGACAAATCGCTGCCGCCGATCTGCCGCTTTAGCCGGACGCCAAAATCGTTAACGACCGCCGCGTCAGCCAGGTCGTGACGAAGAAGCCAGTCTTTCTCATGGCGTCGAAGTTGGAGCAGAAGCACCAAAAGTTCAGGATCGGCTTGGAAGGCCGGCGCTTCCTCTAAGGCGTGAATAGACTCGCGGAAACTTCCTTCCAGGCCGGAGTCTTTAAAGCCTTTTTGTTCAACGGCACTGATCAATTGATTGAAGCCGGCGGCATAAGCCGTCAGGATGCTGTCAATTGCATCCAAATTCTCCAGCGTCTCCGAATCGGGTTCGACCTCGTCCAGCTCACTCGCTCGCTGCTCCGCCACCCGGTCAAGGGTAGTCTCGATATGCTGCCGAGTCAGTGGCACGTATGCTTGAGAGGCAACCTCAATGCCCTGGTTTGGATAACTCAGTAAGAAATGACGTTCGTTGAGCCGGGCCAGGGAGAACTCGGCCAGGACATCTTCGGCGGCAATGATCTGATTATCGGTCTCCAACACGGCCTCGACCGCGCTGCCTTTGATTACCGTGGTGATAAAGGCCACTATGCCAAAGATCAACGAAAGTACGACCAACAGGCCAAAGCCCAAGGCCAGCCGGCGGCCAAGTCTGAGACGGTTGAGCAGACGGGTGACCAAGCCGAATTGCCCCGGCTGGGGTATTGATGAGTCTGGCCGGCTGAGCATGGCGGGGATGGACATATTTTTTCCCTTTGACCTATTCTTCAACATCAAATTCTACCGTGACTTGCGGTACCTGCAGACTAAGACCCACTTCCTTCACCGCAATCTGCAGCGCCTCTTCCAGGGATTGGGCTGCTTGAATCTTCTCGCTAATCTCGTTAACGCGGCGCTCACGCGCGGCTTGCTGTTGGGTCTCATCCAACAGACGGATGTTTTCCGCGGCCTGAGCCATCTGCTCGGCGATGGCCTCGATGAAGGCCACTTCCTCAGGGGTCCAATCCTGGCCATCCCGGGCCTCAACACCTAACAGCCCGACTGTTTCATCCCGCACCTTAAGCGGAACGACCAAGGCGTTTGATTTTTCCTGGCCGTTTTGGCCGGCGGATTTGCCATTGCCCAGCGGCGGCATACCGGGCACGATAGTGCGGCGCTTATGCAAGAGAATCCGCTCGATGTCGGCCTCGGTTTTCTCGCTAACCGGCATCAAAACATCACCGATACGCTCGTAGCCCTTGATCTCGCTTCTGGCCCGGTAAGCCTCCCAGGCCTGGACCGTATAGCGGCGCTGCAAAGTTTTAACTTCGGCCAAGGCCGCTCGAGTCTCGACCAACAGGCGGCGGTTCTCAATAGCCACCCCCAGTTGGTCGGCAATCCCCTGCACCAAAGCAATCTCATGCTCGGTGAATTCGTGGATATGTTCCGTCGAGTCGGCTCCCAACACCCCAAACACTTGATCACGCACCACAATGGGCACCAGCAGCAGCGATTTGTAACCCATCTCGAGCACAAAGTCACGAACCGGGGCCAGCAAGGGGTCATTTAGAGCGTCGGCAACCGCAACCGGTTTTTTGGTCTTAATCACCAGTTCAGAGGCCGGATTGCCCTTCATAGGTACCCGCATGCCAGCCTCCACCAATTGGCCATTAATCATCAAAGCGCGAAGCGTGCTAAAGTAAGGATCGCGTTCATCGGTCACCAAGACGCCGCCCTGCGGCAAACCCAGCACTTTCAGATACTCCCGGAGGACAAATTCATAGATGGCCTGATCATTGTCCATCTGGGCAATCGCTTGGGCCACGCGATAGAGCAAGTTCACCTCTGTCAGGGTGGTCTGGGTCTGCTCAAGGAGCAGCAGGTTATTGACGACCACGGCTGTCTGATAAGCCAGGGATTGGTACAAACGGGCGTCTCTTTCTGAAAACTGCTGCGGCACGGTCCAATGGAGACTAATCAGCCCGACCCAAGTTGGCCCCAGCCTTAAGGGCAGTTGGACAAAGGCTCTCACTCCAAAATCTGTACAGAGGGCCCGGTCCGTTTTGGTCAGTCGCCCATCACGGCTCACGTCGTCGACAAGCAGCAGATCTTGCGGATTCTCAAGCCAGATCTCGGCGCCGGGGTAGGCTTGGGCCTGATAACGAACGCCGCTCATCAGTGTATCGTATTCGCTGTTATGGCTCCAACTGGCGGCCAGGATTAGCTCTTTTGGGTGACCGGCCGGGTCAAGGTTGATCGTGAATAAGGCTGCCTGAGCAATATGGGGATGGATGTCCGGCGAAACGACCACCTGCAAGACCTTATCCAAACTAGAAGCGGTAGACAGGATGCCGGTGAGATCATAGAGCGTTTCGGTCTCGGCTAGAGCTATTTGAGTCTGTTCAAAGAGCCGGCGATTCTCAATTGTTGAGGCCAGCAATGAACTGATCTGTTGAGCCAGCCCTTCATCGCGGGCATCGTAAGCCTTACGCTGACGGCTGGATATATTAATCGCGCCCAAAGCCCGGCCCCAGCCAATCAGGGGCGCAATAAGCAGCGATTGAAGACCTTGTTCACACAATTTACGGGCACTCGGATGTTCCTCTTGAGCCAGGTCAGAAATGACCATCACCTTGCCAGAAGCCAGGGCCTGCCCGGTCAGGGTTTCGGCAACGGCCAAATTCTCAACAAGCGGCCCCCCGATCCCTTGGATAGCGTAATACTCCAAATGCTGCCCAGCCGGGTCGAGGAGGGTGACGGTCACCCGGTCGCCCTCAATAACCTCTACGGTTTTACGGGCGGCCAGTTCAATGGCTTCTTGGGTGCTGGAGACCGCGCTCAAGGCTGCCCCCATCTCGTTTAGCAGCGAAAGGCGCGTAACCTGCCCTTCAATGGAAGCGGCAAACTTTCGCTCTTCTTCAAACAGGCGCGCATTTTCCAGGGCAATAGCCACTTGCGTGGCCAGGGTAGACATAATTTGCAGATCATCATCACTAAAACGGTTGGAGCGATTGGACTGAACATCCAGCACCCCAAGCACACGCTTGCCGATTAAGAGGGGTACGGCCAACTCGGAGCGCGTCTCCGGCAACAGAGGGTTCGGCATAAAACCTGGGTCAGTCTCCACTTCATTGGAGACAACCCCGGCCTGGCGGCGAAAGGCCTGCACCACCAACGAGTCGGCCCGGCTGGCCGGGATGCGCCAGCCCTGCTCCACCATCTGCCGCCCCACCTGATCGGCGCCGGCAGCCAGGACCAGACTATCTTGAAACTCATCGGCCAGATAAATGTGGGCGTGATACAAATTAAACCTAACCTTAGTCAAATCGACCACGGTTTGCAGCAATTTATCCACCGCCAAGGTGGTGGAGACGATGGCGCTCACCTGGGCCACCGTCTGCAACTCCACGGCGCGCCGTTGAACCTGCTGCAGCAAGCGCGTATTTTCAATAGCAATAGCAATCTGACCACACAGCCCCTCCAGCACAAGCTGGTCTTCCTCATCCAGGACATTAGGCTGCTCAACTTTGGCGCTGAGCACCCCCAAGACGGTCTCACCCAGCTTGACCGGCACCGCTATGGCGCCTTTGGCCCGGGCTAACAGGGGATGGGGCACCGAGTCCGGCTGCTGCTCGAGGTCCGGCCGCAGAATCGACTGCCCCAGGGCCACCGCTTGACCGGCCAAGCCCACGCCTTTAGGAATCTGGTAGTTTTCAGCCAGCATCTGCTGTCCGATGTCGCCATAGCCGGCGGCCAACTTGAGCATTTCTGACTCAGCCTCATAACTGAACAATTGGACGTGGAAGTAACCGAACTGGGTATTGACTTCGGTCACAACGCGGTGGTAAAGATCATCCAGGTTGGTGGCTGTCGCAATGACCTGGGCAATGTGGGTACTCAACTGGACCTGCCGGCCCCGGCGCTCCAGCGACTCTTCGATCTTGATTTCCAGGTTTTTCCGCTCGGTGATATCGTAGGCGACCCAGACCACCCGGCGCAGTTCGCCCGGAATGGCGGGCATGGGCGAAACCCGGCCTTGATACCAGCGCGGGCCACCGGGCGGTAAATCCAAGAAATAGTCGACGACTTGCGGCTCACCGGACGCCAAGACCTGCTGGATGACTTTCATGAACAGGTCAACCGTGGCCGGTGGCAGGAGGTCGTGAATGGTTTTTCCCTTCAATAACGAGGCCGCGCCCTGATAGAGGGGATTCCGCTCGTCGGCCAGAATGTCTATGTACCGGCCGGTTTCATCTTTAACAAAGGTGATATCGGGCAAGGCACTGATCAGAGTACGCAGCCAAGCATCAGTTTCACGGCGAGCCTCTTCGGCCAACCGGCGCTCCTCCTCGACCCCAATAGCCGAAGCGAGAATACCCAGAATCCGCTTGTCGCCTTCGGCCGGTTCCACATCAGCCTGGAAAGTGGCACACAGTGACCCGACCACCGTCTCGTGAACTTTAACCGGGTGGCCCAAATAGGTTTGCCAGGCATTAGGACGCACGTAGGGATCGGTCGCCGCGTAAGTGGAGTCTTGGAGGTGGCGAACCACTATAGCCTCTTCTTGACCGCTTCTAATTACGTCGTAACAGATCCGGCCGTCCGGTTTATCAAAGGAAGCCCGTTCCAGCGGAACTTGCCATCCGGCAATTGGGCAAAGCTGATTGTTATCCAACCGGTTGTAAGCCGCGGCCGTAGCCTCTAACAGTTCGCCACACAACGCGGTTAAGCGGTCAATATTTTCGGATGAAACCTGGCTCAAATTCAAGAAAACTTCATTGATTCTGGCCAGCCGCTCTTCGGTGCGTTTGATGGCGGTAATGTCGGTAGAAACACCCAACACCTGATAAGGCAGGCCGTTTTCATCGACGATGGGGCGTTTCACCGTCTTGCGCCAGACTAGCATGCCCTGGACGTTGGTGACCAATTGGTCATCAAAGCTTAACTCTTGCCCGGTTTCGATGACGCTTAAATCATCACGGTTATAGCGCTCCACCAGATCTTGATTGGCGTGAAAATCGGCGTCAGTCTTGCCGATAATGTCGTCGGGGGTGGTTTGATAAGCTCGGGCAAAAGCTTCATTGGCCAGGGTAAAACGCCCCTGGCGATCCTTGGCAAAAATAAAGCTGGGATTGATATCGATAACCTGGCGAAGGTAAGCCCGTTGGCGCTGCAACTCATCTTCCACCTGTTTGCGCTGGGTAATATCGATACTAATACCCAAAAGACCGTTTATCTGGTCCTGTGCATCTCGGGTGGGCAGCTTGCGAGAAAGGACGACCCGCTTGCCGTCGGGGGTGTCAATAGTCTCTTCCAGAATCTGTTCCTGCCCGCTTTCCATGACCATCAGGTCGTTTTGGCGGAGAGCGCGACCGGTCTGCGGCGCTAACAGTTCCAGATCGGTGTGGCCCTGGGGGTTCTGTGGCCAGTATTTAAGGGTATCCTTGTTAACACTGGTGTAGATACCCTCCCGATTCTTGGTGTAGATCGCCACCGGCACATTATCAAATAAAGTTTTGTATTGAGTTTCACTTTCGCGCAATTGGGTCTCGAGGGTCTTATGGGTGGTCACGTCACGCAGGATCGCCTGGATATAGCGTTCGCCCTTGACCTCGATAGCGTTGAGCGCCACCTGCACAACCAATGTTTCTCCGTTGGTTGGCTGGAGGCGCCATTCCACTCGCCGCTGATCCCCTCCGGCCAGTGTGTCGAGGGCGGCTTTTTGCTCCTCCAGTCCCGCTGCGGACGGGGTAGCCCAGAAATCCGACAACGCCTGGCCCCGTAACTTCTTGGCACTTCGGCCGAGGAGTTTGCCGGCGCTGGCGTTACAGTCGATGATCTCGCCGTTGTGCAAAATCAAAATGGCGTCACCGGCGGTTTCAAACAAAACTCGATGCAGATTTTCGTCGGTCATGATTGGCTAGACCTTTCCTCTACCGGAGCCGAAACCGGCTTTGCCTCGAGAGTGTGCCCGTTCGTCGAAGGGTGAATCTCGGCTGCGGGGGGCTCGGCTTCAGTATCAAGACCCAACCGGACGTAAGCGCGCTTGGTGCCGAGGGCTTTAGACACCTCCTGGATACCGATCTTCACCAGTGTCTCCAGGTCCGGCGCACGGCGCAACTTGTCGCCTATCTGCCCGATCAAGCGTTCGCGACTGGCCCGCTCCTGAGTCTCGTTGAAGAGGCGCAAATTCTCGGCGGTTTGAGCGATCTGGTCCGAAACGGTCTGGATCAGGGCCAGTTCTTGCTCGCTCCAGCGGCGGGTCGGGTTTAGTTCGTGAAATTCCATCGCGCCGATAACCTGATCCTGGAGTTTAATGGGCGCCACGACGGCCGTAAAATCGTCCCCTGCTTCCGAGCTTTCCAAACTGACCGGGGTTGCCTGCGGCTGGTGTTGGGCCAATTGTTTAAGTTGAGCGATGACCGGGGCGGGCAACTCCGGTTCTCCTTGTCGTTGATAACTGTATTCTTGTTCACGCTCGGCGCGGGTCTGCCAGTTTTGTTGAATATATTGCTCTTGCAAGACCCGAGCCTCGGCCAAAGCTCGCTCCGTTTCGGCAAAGCGGTGGGCATTATTGATGGCTACGGCCAATTGATTAGTCAGGGAGCGCCAGATATTGATTGCTCCTTGATCCATCAGGGTGCCGGAGTTGGCCCGGCCGTAAAGGATACCCAAAACCTGTTGCTCCAACATAATCGGGGCGGCAATCTCGGCTCCAAAGGCAGTGTCCGCCTCTGGGGCAGACGTTAGCACCTGCCGGCTCCGGGCGGCCTGGGCCACTAACGACTCGGTCCGGCTGAGTGGGATAGATTCGGCTTGGCCTCTGGTCTCGATTTGGGGAATCAGCGCTTGGGTAGTTTGATTCAGCAGATAGACTTGCACTTCGCTGTACCCCAGAGGGTCCTTGACCCGGTCTGCCAGTTCCGGCAACATCGCCTCCAGGTTCAGGAGGGTGTTTAACCTTTCCCCCAGAGCGGCAACTGTCGCCAGGCCGGCGGTTTGTGCCTCTAGACTTATTTGAATGACCTTCAATTGACGGTTGCTCTGGCTCAAGGCCTGTTCATTGAGTCGCGCTTGCTGTAAACTGTGGGTCAAGTTGCTAATCGTTATCTGGCTCGTAAAGCCCAAAATAAGAAGCATGGGCGCAATGTTTAGCCACTCCCCATAATTGGCCAGGTCGCTGAAGGGAGTCTCAATGAGGCCGTTTACCTCGGCATAAGTAACCCAACCCAAAGCCAAAAAAGAGGCCACAGCAAAGATAACCGGCCAACGCCTCCCCAACAACAGACCGGCCAGGGAGATGACCATCGCAAACCCCAGTAGTTCCACACTGTGGATGCCGTGGGTGGAATAAGTGATAAAGGTAAACATCACCAACAGGATGGCCGGCACCAGTAGGCTGGCCAAGATCAGATACCTGAAATGCAATAACAACCGGGCCAGCAGAAAAAAGGCACCGGTGATCAGGACTGCCACAAAGAGCCCCTGGTTGTTGATGATAAGTAGCGAATTTGCCGCGGCCAAGACTGATAAAGGGATCAGGATCAACAGAATTATGTTCAAGACCCTGGCCCGATAGGATTTGTCCTCAGCCTCAAAAATAGGTGGACTAAAGAAACGCTTAAGTTTATCGACCATCAGGCTGCCCTCCATTTCGCGTTGATGGCCTGCCGGACGAGGTTTGGGGCGATCGGGTATACAAGCTAACCGTTCCGCCCGAAACACCCAAGATCTGCCCCAGGCTTTCTGAAGCAATTTGGGTTAAAGCTTCCAGGGTAGGCGCTTGCCGAATTTTTTGAGTAGTCTCCCTCACCAGCCGTTCGTAGCCGGCCCGTTCACGGGTTTCTTCAAATAAGCGCAAGTTCTCGGCTACTTGGGCGACCTCGTCCAAGACCGTATTGATTAAGGCCAGTTCGCTTTCAGTCCACTGCCGCTGGGGGTTGGTCGGATAGAGTTGCAGATCACCAATAACATTTTTCTGTACCGTTAACGGCGCCACCAAAGCTGTGGAGGCCTCTGCCCCCTCACCGGCCGGTAGGGCCACTACCGTTGGCCCGGAGTAGTCTCGAGCGTAGCGCCCGGCCTGTTCAACGATCTGGTCGTCTAGCGGAGTTTCGACTAAAGAAAACCGAGCTTGGCCGGCATTTTGCTGAACGACTTTGTGCTTATCCCAGGCCCGCTCCAGATAGCGCTCTTGCTGAGCCCGGGCTTCATACAGAGCCCGTTCCACTTCGGCAAATTGGCGGGCGTTGCGGAGAGCCACCGCCACCTGGCTGGCCAACGAGCGAAGCAGGTTGGCGTCGGACTCCCCGAGACCATTAATTTTGTCCTCTTGAACATCCAGCACCCCCAACACCTGCTCACCCAGGCTGATGGGCAGGGCCACTTCTGCTTTGGTCGCCGGCAGGAGCGGGTTAGGCAGCCACTGAGGCTCAGCAGCCGTATCCGGCGCCAGAACGATGGCGTGAGTGGTGGCAGCCTGACCCACCAGGCCTTGATCCAAAGAAAGCTTATGCCGGCGGGCCAGCAGTTGTTCTCCGGCTTCACCGGTGGCAGCGGCCAAGACCAAATTTTGACCGGTTGGATCAAGGAGATAAATCTGCACATGATAGTACTTAAAAGTCTGGCGGATCTGGTCTACCACCTCATTCACCAGTTGTTTTTGATCGAGAATGGTCGACAGTTGGCGGCTAACATCAGCACTGGTCACCAACACCTGGCTGTATCGCTCCAGGTCCTCGAGTGTTTGCCGGATCTGGCCGGTCATCACATTAAAGGTAGTGGCCAGCCGGCCAATTTCGTCACCCGACTCAACCGGGGCCTGGATCGAGCGGTCACCGGCGGCAATCCGGGCCGAGACCTCGGTCAAGCGCACAATCGGCGCTACCAAGACTCGCGCCACCAGGAAGGCCAGGACCCCGGCCAAAGTCAGCACCCCCAGGCTAGTATATAACGCCGTCCGGGTGGCCTGATCTACCGGGGCCAGCGCCTCGGCTGCCGCCTGATCGACGATGAGAGTCCAGCCTAAGGCCTGAATAGCCCGCGCATCACCATCGGCTGCGACTAAAGGGGCCAGACTGACCAACGAGTCTCGTTCTTGAAGATGGAGCTGAGCATAGGGTTGGTTGGCCAGTAGTTCAAGCTGCTCAATGAGTTGTGGTTCTACCGACGCCAGTCGGCCGTCGCTACTCAGGATTTCGCCGTTGGGTAAAAGCAAATCGGCATTGCCGGTTTGGCCAAAACGGGCTGAAGCCAGGCCTTGGGTCAAGGCCTCCAGACTGTAGGTACCGTGCAGCACCCCGATAACCGAAGGGTCAAAGGGACTTCTAATCGGGATGGCCACAATAATGCCAAAGCTCGAAATACTGTTGTAAAACTCTGGCTGGCCGATATAACTAGCTCCCCAGCCGTCATTGTAAGTGGCCTGCCACCAAGGCTTGCCGGCGAAATAGTAGCTATCGGCTCGCTGAGTAGCCCCGATCAGCTCACCATGTTCGTTGGTTAAGAACAGATCAACAAAACCGGGCAGCCTGGCGCGCAACTCTTTAAGCTCTTGGCTAAACGGTTTATTCAACAGGTTTTGGATCAAAAAGTCGGTATCGGCTGCTACGTCCCACTGATTATCAAGTTGCTGGAGTTGGGCCTGAATGGCGGCGGAGTCGCCGGTACGCCGGGCCCCATTGGCAAAGATCTGCTGGCGCAAAGCGCGACTGTAGGTAAAAGACTCTAATACTTTGATTTGCTGGTCCAAAGTTTCGGCGATCTGCTGAGCTTTCACCTCGGCCAGGGAGTCCAGATTTCGTCCCACCTGGTCGGTTAGGCCGGTGCGGATCACGCGATTCACGACCAGGGTCACCACCCCCACCGAGATCACGGTTACGGCCAAAAAGGCCAAAATCAGCTTTAGCCGCAAGCTCAGATTGGCCAAGTTGCCTACCACCCTCCGTCCCGGGTTGGGCGAGGGGGGAGCCTGCGGTGAGGGGCTTAAGTTGTCGCTTGTCATACTGCCTCCAGCAACTTTAAATCCATTTGTGGCCCCGGATTACGGTACCGGAACCGCCTCGGGCACGATCTCCTCGGCCAGGGTGAACTTACCGTCTCGAATAGCGATCATCGTCACCGCTTTGCTGGGGATGTGGGATTGAGCGGTCAACGTAATTGAACCGGTCAAGGCCGCAAAATCTTTTGTCTCTTCCAGGGCTTTCTTGATCGCCTTGGCGTCGGTGGAACCGGCCCGCTCGATGGCATTGGCCATCAACTGCATCGCGTCGTAGCCCAAAGCGGCAAACACATTTTCCGGCGCATGGCCGTATTCAGCCTGGTAAGCGGAGCCGAATTTCTTGATCTCCGGCGAGGCACTTTCCGGATCCATCAGGGCGTGAGTCGTAAAATAAACATCTTCGACGGCCTCTACCCCGGCCTCGGTCACGATCCCGGGAAAATCATAGGCATCACCCCCAACGATGGGGGCCGTCAAGCCGGCTTCGCGAAACTGCTTAATCAGCGGGCCAGCATTGTGAGGCATGGCCGACAGGAAGTAAAAGTCCGGCTGTTCCGGCAGCGCCTTCAGCTTCTCAATATAGGGTGAAAAGTCGGTCGCGCTATCGGGGAATGAGTCCATCAACACTACCTCGCCCCCGAGCTGGGTAAAACTTTGATTAAAGTACCGAGCCAACAAGACGGTATAGTCGGCTCCATCATCCCAAAGCAGGAAGGCGGTTTCACCAAAATTCTTAAAAGCAAATTCAGCCGCCGCGGCGGCTTGCACATTATCGCCAAAGACAGCCAGGAAGGTCATATCGCCGACTTGTTCCGGAAGTTTGGGCGAGGTGGCACCGGAGATAACCAGCGGCAGCCCGGCTCGCTGAATCAGCGGCCCGCCGGCTAGAACCGAGTCGGCATCGCTGAAGCTAACCACCGCATCAACTTTATCCTCTTCTACAAATTGTTTGGCAATATTGGCCGTAACATCGCGTTTGTACTGATGGTCACGCAGGACAAGTTCAACCGGCCGGCCCAGCAAGCCGCCGGCTTCATTGATCTCCTTGATGGCCAGTTTAATACCGTTGGCCGTCGGCAGATCAACCACGGACATCTCGTTACTCAAATCGTAACCACTGCCGATCCGGATTGGCTCGATGACACTGGCGCTCGTCGTGGCCCCGGCGCAGGCACTCAAGAACAGACTGGATAGAAACAAAAACGAAGCGATGACATAGAATGTGATGTTTTTCATATCGATCTCCTTTTTGAGAGTGAGGTAAGAACTTTTTAGCCTTCCTGCTCGGCGGTAGACACCAGGCGGCTGCGGAGCCTGACCCGGTGGACTTGCTGCCAATAGAGTTCCTCCATCATGTCCGGGCTGCGCCGCAATAAAGCCCGGAAGTTTGGTCCGGTGATTTTCACCAGGACACAACTTGTTTTCGTCTTCACGGTCGCGGACCGGGGCAAGCCGTCCATGACCGAAAGTTCGCCCACCAACGAGCCGGGACCGACCGTGTCGTGGAGAACTTCTCCGCCATCATCGGAGTCTAAGTAAACCCCCAGATAGCCGTCCAGGATGAGCAACAGGCAATCGCCTATATCTCCCTGGCGCCACAGGGTCTCGCCCGATCCTCGGTGAAATTCCATGCCGTTTTGGCGGAGTTCGAGATAGAATTTTTCAGAGAAGCCGGTCTGGTCGATAAAGTAATCTTTGAACTCCACTTGCACCAGTTCCATGATCCTTTCCACACTCGACTCTTCCAGAAAGACCACCCGAAAGCCCAGGTAGTTGCGATAATCGAGCGGGAAGTCGCTGAGAATTTTTGAGAACAAGCCGTAAAACTTGCTGAAGTGGGGTCGATGCGAGGCAATATCCAGACCGGCCCCGTTGTAACCAAAGTAAAAGGCATAGAACTTATCTTCCTTGCCTCGCCACAGGCTAGGCCAATCCGGCTGGTAATCGTTGGCAAAGCAAACAAATGAATTCAGGCCAAAGGCGTGGTAAACCAGATCGTGAAAACCATCGCTGCCGTAGCGTAGGGGATTTAACTCGACCGGGATAAGCTCCCCCTGGTGATATTTAAACTCACCGTGGATCGGCAGCGATTTAGCGCCCAAGGTCTGGTTCAACTGGATAAAAAAGTCGAAAATTTCGTCGTAGAACTTCTCAAAGATTTCATAGCCGGTGTAGTAAACCACATCCAGATATTCTCGTTTGTCGGGAATGGGGTGGTGGCACAGACTGACAATGACCGGCTGGCCCGTGCTGGAGTAAAACATATCCACGGCGTATTCTTCACCTTCTATATACTCCTCGATAATGATATCCTCGACCGACAAGACCGAGGCTGAAAAGTACTCAATGTTGCGACGCAGTTCCTTTTTGATCTCTTCGGTCACCTCGGCTAGATCGTCACCCGGCTCCACTAAGCGAACCCCACTGCCAAAATAACCCCGCACCGGCTTGACCATATATTTCTTGCCGGGCGCCAACGATGCAGCAGGCAGGTTGCTTAACTTCATAGCTTTAAAATAGAAGTTAGGGTAGGTGCTGCGCAGCATTTGCCGGCAGGCCAACTTATCCTTCAGGGAGTGAACCTGATAGCATTGCTCCAGGTCGTCCATCCGGGTCAGCACGTCGGCCAAGACCGTTTCAGAGGTCAAACACACTTTGTCGCCGTGCTTAATCCTTAAGTCAGGGTGATCACGCAAGTCCCGCTTGGATAGCACGCGAATATTGGGGTCGGTGATGGCGTCGAGCGTGCCACCGGCCCCAATGTGATCGGCGATGATCCAGGTTGAAGGTGAGCTTTGGGAAGTTTGAGTTGAACTCATTTGGGTTCCTCTGTTAATTGTCGTTGTTTTTCAATGCCCAGACGCAGGACGGTATGTTGAACTTCCAAGCGCCGGCCTAATTCTCGCGCGGCGGTTTCCAGCAAGAAATCCAAATTTGGCGCCGCGCGTAATTTATCGGTGATTTCACGAATCGTCTGTTCTCGACCGGCCCGCTCGCGAGACTCATCAAAGAGGCGAAGGTTTTCGACCGATTGGGCAAATTGATCCAAAACAGCGGTAATAACGGCCAAATTGTCACTATTCCAGGCCAGGCTTTCATTAGAGGGGTGAAGTTGGAGACTACCAATAACTTTTCCACGTAAGTTAATGGAACCAACCAGAGCCGGCTTTTCAGAATTATTATCGTTCAGGGTAAAAACAGGGGCAGTTTTTTGCTCCAAAGCAGCCTCATGCGCCTTGTCAAAAATTTGACGACGAGTTTCATCAATTGGTGCTGCTGCTGAACGCTTAGAAATGTATTCATTTACTTCAGATGACAGACTGGTTTTTTGCCATAACCGGGTCAGATATTGCTCTTGGATTACCTCGGCATGGGCTAAAGCAGCTTTGAGTTCAGAAAACTGCCGGACATTACGCAGTCCATTAGCCACCTGATTGGCTACTAAACGGAGTAAATTGGCATCACCGTCATCTAGACCAGCCACTTGATTTTCTTGGACATCCAAGACGCCCACGACCTGACCATCCAGGATTATGGGTACAGCTATTTCAGCTTGAGTATCAGGTAGTAGCGGATTAGGCAACCATTCGGCTGCCTCAGTTACGTTATCCACTTGAACAAGCTGCTTGGTTCGAGCTGCTTTAGCGACTAGACTAACGGCTGCGTTGAGCGAGATTTTATGACCTTGGCCGACCATCTCTGCCCCGGCTTGTCCCGTTCCGGCTGCCACCACCAAACTCTCGCCTTCTTTATCAAGTAAATAAATATGGGCGTGGTAGTAACCAAAATTCTTTTCAATCTGATCCACTACTTCTTTTAAGAGATCGTCCCTATCTAAGATAGCCGTAAGCTTTTCTCCCAGGGTAGCTACTGTTTCTAAGTACTGGGTGCGGACTCTAACCTGATCTTCCAGCGAACCCTGCAAGAGCTGTAACTGGCGATTGCTCTCAGCCATCGCTCGTTCATTTTGCCGCGCCTGCTTCACCGCCCCACTCATTCTCCCGCTAAACACGAAGATGAGGACAGTGATAATGACAAAAGTCATAGAATGATAAAACAGGGTTTCGTATAAGCTTTCCCTGAAATCAGTGAGGTCTAACAGTCCGTTAAGTTCAGCTTGGACCAACCCGAAGCCCAATAAAATACTTAACACCAGGTAAGTGACAACAGCCCGCCTGTTTAAGATCAGACCGGCAATCAAAAAAACGATAATAAAGGTCGGTAAATTAGTATTACTCTTTTGAATTCCCCCAAAAAACCAGCTTATTGCCGCAAAAATACTCCATAACGCCGCTGAAAAAATCCACCCGGCCAGCGTCACTTTGCCCTGACGGATCAAAAGTCCAGTTAAAATACATATTCCCACCATTACCCCGATCATGGTCCAGCTAATGTAATCATCGAGATAGTACCAGGCGGTTTGAACGATGTAAACGCCGATTACGGCCAGAATCACCCAGTTGAAGATGTTGAGCAACGCCGCCCTGTGGGTTTTGTCTTCATCTTCGGGAAATATCGGTGCGGCAAACCATTTTTTTAATGGGGGCATCATCACTTATTCCCAAATATTATTATGACCGTTAGCTGCTGGCTGAGGACTTGGTAGCGACTCCTCCAGCCCTAACTTAGTGACCACATAATCTACCGGGAAATGCTGACTGAGTTCCTCAGTTGTAATCTTGACCAATTCCGACAATGATGCGGCGGAACGCATCTTTTCGGTAATCTCCCGGATCATTCGCTCACGACTAGAACGCTGGCGCATCTCCGCGAAAAGGCGCCGGTTCTCAATCGCCGAGGCCAACACGGAAGCTAATTGGGCCAGCAGGGAACTATCGCCGGGGGTGTAGGCGGCCGGAGTCCGGCAGACGATGTTGAGCGTACCGATTACCCGGCCGCTGACCCATAACGGCGCGGCTATGGCTGATAGAAAACCCTGCTCAACCAAGCTGCCGGCGTCCACGCGATGAGCCACGGCTTTCAAGTCCGGAGTAATCACTACTTGCCCGGCTTGGGTTACATCGCCAACCAGCGTATTATTCACCGGTAACTGGTTCACTTGCACGCCTTCACCGTGTAAAGCGCGGTATTCAAAGGACTCGCCCGTCTCATCCAATAACGTAATGGTAATCCGGTCGCCGGTCACTACCTCACCGGCTTTGGTGGCTACCACTTCAAAAATCTCATCTAAGGTATCGCTTAGGGCTAAAGCCGCGGCAATTTCGTTGAGCCTGGTTAGATGCTCAGCCTGGTCTTGGAGGGTGGTCAGTAACTGCATGCGCTCATCTTCGACTTTCTTACGCTCGGTTATGTCACGATGAACGGCTAAGAAACCAATTAAGTTGTCTTGTCCATCTAAGATGGGGTTATTATTGCCCTCTATATTTATGAGCCGACCACTTTTTGTCTTATTGACGATCTCGCCAGCAATAATCTGCTTTTCTACAAGCAGACTCTGCCAAAAATGCTCGTACACTTCCTGACTCAGCAAGCCGGATTTCAGAATTCGTGGAGTTTGTCCAACGGCTTCTTCACGACTGTAGCCATAAATTTGTTCAAAGGCGGAATTCACATAAAGTATCGTACCATCTACCGCGGTTAGGAAAATAGCATCTCCCGATCGTTCGATCGCAAGCTTATACTTGATTAGGTCCTGCTCGATCTGTTCGTGCTCGGCAAGTTTCTTTTGCAACGTCACGAGTTGGCTGCGGTATCGGCGCAGATCTGACTCTAACTGCTGCTGGTCAAGCTGATCATAAGGCTGCCTGACTGCCTCCATTTCATCTTCACCGCCGGCCACCGCTTGCGGCTGAGCGAGCAAAGCCAGTCGGGTTTCAGCCAGCATGTCCCACACAAATCGACCCGCTTCCAAACTAGTTAGAACCGGGGTCAGGGTCTGGCCGAGACACTCAATTTCAAGCAGCGGGTTGGGGGGGATAATTTCTGCAGCCCAGCGGCTATTCAATTGGTCACTTAGGTCATTTCTGAACAAACGCGAAAGTGGCATAGAAGTCTGCGACTCGCACGCCTCGGCTACGGCTTTCAGCAGTCGCCGCCCGGTCATTGTGCGGCTGTTCACCGAAATTGCTTCATACTCAAGGCTAGCTTTGCCCAGCAACTGAGCAAATGTCGTCGCCAGATTTGCCAAATTTGAATTGACAAAGTTGGCAAACTCTTTCAGCACTAGCATGCAACTCACTCCTTTTAGAGGGTGGACGCGCCTGACTATAACCGCTTCGGTGCCGTCAGATCCGGCTGAGTCCACGCTCTCCGTTGATTGGAAAAGTGCAATCCTAAACGACGCATATACCCCTTAACGTCCGTTGGTCGAAAATTCCCGTAGGATATCAGAGGCTAAGGTAGAATTGATGACAACTTCACCGCCCACAATCTGGCGAATAGCGCAGGCGATAGCGGCGTTTGTGCCGGCCCCGTTCTTGAAAACGTAGCCGCTGGCGCCAGCCTTGATCGCCTCAATGGCATACCGATCGTTCGGCTTGGCTGAAATCACCAGGATTCTAGCCAACTCATTATCGTCAATGATTGACTGCACGGCTCTAACGCTATCAACCACCGGCAAATGTAAGTCCATAACCACCAGATCGGGCCTAGCGTCTTTTGAAGCGCTGATCGCACCGTGGCCATCTCGAACCAGGTTGACAACTTTGATGTCAGCCTGGGTATCCAGAAACAGTTTTAGACTGGTGGCAAATTGAGTATCGTTATCGGCGATGAGGGTACGAATTTGTTTTTCCATTGACCACTTCTAATTACTTTATGATGATTAAGGTTAATAAAGTTCAGACCGTTCAAGCTGTATGCCACCATTATAGGGGATTAAGAATCGATTTTGAAGGGGCAAAGGTACCGAAAATTTGGCGAATTTTGAGGGAAGAAGTACTTTTTTTTTTGCCCAAAAGTACTTTAATTTAAGGGAAATTCGGACATCCAGGCTAAAAACGGCTAGAAAGTAAGGTCAATGGTAACTAAACTGCTAGGCCAGCAGGGCGCGGCCTCTTTATAATTTATCGACTAATCCGTCCCGCATCGCCCTAATCGCGGCTTCGGTTCGATTATTGACTTGGAGCTTTTGAAAGATGACCGATAGGTAGTTCTTAATAGTTCGCTCGGAGAGGTCAAGATCTTCGGCAATATCCCGGTTGCTGGCGCCGTTGGCCACCAAAGTCAGAATGCGACGCTCCTGGTCCGTTAGCGAGGGGACATTCTCCGGTTCTTCTTCCTGCTCCGTCAGGCGACGAAACTCACTCAGCAGGCGCGTGGTCATCTCCGGATCGATCACGGCGTGACCGTCATGAACCTTGCGAATCACCTCAAGCAGCACTTTAGAGCGGGTGTCTTTCAACAAGTAGGCCTTAGCTCCGGCTCGCAAGGCTTCAAAGACATGCTCATCTTGAGGATACATCGTCAGAATGATGATCCCGATCCGGCTGTTGTTTCTTAGGATAACCCGGGTTGCCTCTACACCGTCCATGACCGGCATGTTGATATCCATTAAAATGACCGTCGGTTTGAGCTTAGCTGCCATTCGGATGGCTTCCAAACCATCTTCGGCCTCGCCGACAATTTCAATGTCATCTTGGTCTTCAAGTAGAGATCGTACGCCTTCCCGGAATAGAGAATGATCATCAGCAAGAAGTACTTTTACAATGTTACCCATCAGCATTTATCCTTCATTCGGCATAAGTTGCCAATTCGGTGTCTTGAGGCGGGAAGACCGCGAAGATACGTGTTCCCTGGCCCACGACGCTGTCAACGGTTAACTGACCACCCGCCCCTTGGGCTCGTTCGCGCATTGAAAGCAAGCCTAACCCACGACTGCCGCTGCTTTTGCGTCGCGCCAGGTGAGCCTGGCTTAGGTCAAACCCTTGACCATCGTCTTTAATCTCCAAGGTAATCCCTCTAATTTCGTCCACGACCAGTTCTACGGAAACTTGCGTACACCGGGCATGCTGGCGAATATTAGATAACGTCTCCTGGACGATCCGGTATAGGCTGCTTTCAACCTCTGTCGGCACCTCGTCGGCCTCGCCCACAATTGTACAACTGGTTTTGATACTCCAACGGCGGCCAAATTCGGCCACAAAACTCTCCAGCACCTCAAACAAAGAGCGGCCTTCCAGTTCAATCGGGCGCAAGTCAAAGATATTGCGGCGGATCTCCTCGATGTTGTGCCGGAGTAACAAACTTATTTGCTCTAACTGCTTTTCCAGCTTGCTACCTTCTTCCACCTGATTGAGGCAGCGATCGACCTGAATCATCAAATAAGCCAGATTCTGGGCCACGCCGTCATGCATGTCCCGCGCCAGGCGCGTTCGCTCATCGACAACGGCCAGTTCTCTAGTTTTGCGGATCAGTCGAGCGTGCTCAATGGAGGTGGCAATCTGAAAAGCCAGGGTCTCTAAGGTTTCCAAATCACTGTCGTCAAAAGCGCGGGGCTGCGGGCTCTCCACCGAGATCGTCCCGATCGTCTTGCCGGCGGTGACCAGCGGCGCAATCATCACCGAATTGACCACCATTTCCTCGGCCGGCAGCCCGGCATAGATTTGGTGAAAATCAGTATTTGCTAAGATCGCCGGCTTAGATTCATTGATGACCTGACCAACTGGGTTGTCATAATCGATTTTGAAAACCCCATCCGGCAAAGTGGCCCTGTTGCCGTTGTCGGATGAGCCACGCTTATAAATGGCCTTAACCGATAGCCGCGAACCATTGATCTGGCCCAAGATGACCCTCACTTTGTCACCTGAACCGGCCGGGGTGAAAATTTGGCTAATCCGCTGGCCTAACTCCCACTCCAACTCTTCCAGTTCGAGCCCCTGACTGACAATCTGGCTGATCTGGCGGATGGCTTGCAGGCGTTGCGTCCGGCCTTCAACGATGCGCTCTAACTTGTTGGAATAGGCATCGACGTCTTGATACAGCCGCGCGTTGGCTACGACGGTGGCCGCTTGATTGGCTAAACTGCTCAGCGTCCACAAATCCTGGTCGGTAAACTCGTCCGACTCGCTGCTTTCTATATTGATGACAGCCTCAATCCGGTTCTCCACCGTAATGGGGATAACCAACTGCGACTCTACGTCATCGCCGGTCAGCGGGTTGATCTGAGTCTCCCGCGAAATTCCGTTGATCAAGAGCGGCATCGAGGCTTTCAGCGCTTGCCCAATCAGCCCGACCCCCGGTGAATGTTGGTAGACTCCGGCCACCAGATGTGGCCTTGGCTGCCCATAGTAAGCGCGCAGGGTCAACGTTTCTCCCGGATTGTTGACCTCCAGCACGGCAACCCGGTCATAGTTGAGCCGTTCAAACAAGGCCCAAGCCAAGGCATCGTAAAGATTGTTGACCTCCAGAATAGTGGTAATTTCTTGAGCCACTTCATTAATCAACTTGAGCCGCGTCGCCTGATTTTCCCATTCCTCAAAAAGCTGAGCATTTTCAACGGTAATGGCAATTTGGAAAGCCAGGGTAAAGACGTAACGAGCGTCAGACTCGGCAAATCCGTTGACCTCGTTCTTATCCAGGGTCAAAACCCCTACCACCCTATCTTTGTAAATCAACGGCACCCCTAACCAAGAGCGCACCTTGCTCAACTCCGGCCGCGGCTCCCAAAACTCGCTCGCCTGAACGTTATTGATAATCAACGGCAGCTTATTCTCTACCACTCGCCAGGCCGAGTTCTTCTCACTCTTGGGGTAGACGTTCATCCCGCGCCGGTGGTCCGATAAACCGCGGGAGGCAGCCGCCTCCAGCAGATACCCTTTCAACAGAAATAAAGTGGCGCTGTCAAACTGGATAGTCTTATCAATCTCGGTCAGGATCTGGTCCATCAGGTGTTCCAAATCCAGACTAGTTCCGATAAGCGCGCTGATCGTGTTAAGCGCGGCTAGCCGTTTATTCGCCCGGTAGAGCAAGTCGATCTGCGACTCAAACTGCTCGATAGCTTTGTGATTGCGTAGTCCGGAGAGGGCCAGTTCCAAGACCCGGTTTGGCTTGGGCAGCAGCAACTGGATTCGTCGCTGTAAATCGGCCGGATTAACCGGTTTGGTAATGGTGCCGTCGGCCTCTACAAGCGGGGCAGTCTCCCCAACGTCGGGGACCAAGCTAATGATGGGGGTTTGCGGCATAAACATCTTCAACCGCAACACAAGCTCACGGACATCAGCCTTGGGTAATTCTACATCCAACAAAATCAAGTCCGGCTGAATCATCGCGCAGTACTGAATCGCCGTTGGCGCGTTGGTCGCCGTGATCAAATTATAATCTTGCCCTAACTCGTCTTGAATGAGTTCTTGAGCCCTATCATCGTGATTGATGTGCAGGATGGTAGCCAAGCTTGAGAGTCCTCTTACAATTCAACTGCATACAGACACCGTCCCCTTCATCGTAAGAGATTGGTGCTTGTTTCAGCCAAAAGTTAAGATTCGCTTATAATTCATTTCGTGAATATCACGGAATATTATATTACTTTAATTATGAAAAGTACAGCACTAAGGGCTGTTTTACGGCTTAGGCTGGACACTACGGGGTTGATCAATGCTATGAAATAGAAGAGGAGTTAAGATAATTTTGCAGGATTATGGCCGCTGCCGCCGCATCAAGGGGGATGCCTGCGCGTCCCGAGGCGGTTAACTTGGCCTCAGCATCGGCGGTAGAGTAACTTTCATCAAAATATTCAAAGGGGATGGTGAGGTTTTTGGCAAGCGCTTCGGTAAAACGCCTGATCCGGCGCCCCTGCGGTCCGATTTCTGTCCCTACCGGCGCGTCTCCGCTGAGCGAATAGGGCATACCAACAATTAACCGTTCAACGCCCAACTCTTCGATTAATCGTTGCAGCCTGGCCAGATCCTTCTTCTTGGTGGTGCGATGCAAGACACTGTGCGGCGTAGCCAGGAGCCCGCTATCGCTGGTGGCAATGCCGATCCGCCGCTCACCAATATCCAGAGCCATCAAGCGCACGGCCCGGGTTAACCTCCCTCGGCCATCAAAGTCACCGCCTCGTTAACCACCACCTCGATGCGAAAGGCGGTAAAAGGCAGCCGCCCCAACCAATCGACCAACCAGGCCGGCTGTAAATCGACACCCGGGACGGTGGCCAGGGCATATTGCTGCTCCAACTGTTGCTGAGCCTGGCCAATCGGCAGGCCGGCCACCGCCTGCGAGACCGAAACCTCATCGATGATCGGCACCACCTGCCCCGAAGCGAAAATCTTAAAAGTAACGACCCGGCCCTGGATCTCCAAAATCTCGCCGGCGCTGAAGCGGAGCCCATTCAGGTCAAGCTCGTAGCCAGGCGGCACCTGGGCCTCCAGGCCGGCCAGGGCCAACCGGTTGGCATTATACCCGCCGATGACCGTTGCCCGCACGACCGCCTGCATCTCACCGCCAAACGTATCAGAGAACTCGCCGGAGAACTCGCGATATTTCAAGTCCAGGGGCAGGACCTCGACCGAGTCGGGCACGATAAACTCCTGCTCCACCATCTGCTCTTGCAGTTGTTTAACGCCCTCTTCTTGCAGCCGCTCAAGCAGATACTCGTTCAGGCGATCCTTATCGGCTTCCTCAACAATGCGAGCCGGCTGCTCCGAGCCGCCGCTCGTCCACTCTTCGTTGATGACCCGGACCGCCGGACTGACTCCCCCATCAACCACCCGATTGATCTGTCCGGCCGCAACGTTACCCACCGGTCCCGGTTCCAGGGCCACAATTGAAACGGGCGGGCTGGTCGCGCCAATCCCCGGCGGGACCACGGTCGTAATCGTGGTCCCGAACTCAATGGGTTGGCCAGCAGTCGCGGCGACGGTCGTACTGAACGGGATAAGGACTTCGCTCTCGGTCCGGTTAATAAAGACCACCCGCCCGGTAGCCAATCCGACCGGCGCCAGTTCGGTTTTGACCGTCGGGATTTCATCAAAAAGGGCTAACTCCACTTGTTCAATCCGGGCCGGGAAGCTTAACTCTTGAAAGTTAACCGAGGTCGCGTCCGGGTCAGCCTTGACGATCAACTCGGTTTCAACAGGCTGGGCCACCGGGGTCAGGGTGACCGTGGCCTGGGGCAACAGGGCCAGCACGCCAAAGACCAAGATCAGGGCCAGCACCCCAATCAGCACCGCCGACCCCACTTGCTCAGCCGAGCGGACCAACGGATGGCGGGCCTCGCCCTGGACCACCTTGTACTTCTTTTTCTTGACCCTCTTTCGCTTCGGCAACTGCGCTGTCCCTAAGCCGGGTGTCGCCTGACCGGTTAGCACCAGCGGGGGATCGGTTTGGTCCGGGCCAATGACCTCTGTCTCTTCCGTCATCCAGCCGGCCCACTTGGCCAGCTTGAGCGCCGGAAATGTCTTTAAACCGGCGCTCTTGGCGTTATCGCGCACGGTGGGATTCATGCTGACGACCGCGACCTCGACCAACCGGGCTGCGGCCTGGCGGGCCAGCAACTTCATGTTGACCAAACTACGCAGTGTCTCATTCTGGCGCGGCACCACCAGCAACAGCCGGATCGGCTCCGCCTGATCGGCGGCTTGAATCGACTGCCGCCTCAGATGCACCATCGCCAGATCAACCCGCGAGCGGATGGCGGTCAGATCATCTGTTTCTTCAAGTTCTAAAACTCTATTAACCATCGATCCCGCCTACGTTCCCTCAAAAACACTCAAACTCAGCCTCTACCCCGGCAAACCGACCGTCAATCCAACCGTCAGGGCAAACCGGTTTAAATCAAGCGATCCGGTCAAATCTTTCACCCCTAGCCCTGAAACATGGGGCCAAGGCTCAACCTCCACCGCGCCGTCGAACCACTTGACCTCAGTCCGGAGCAGCTTATCCAGCCCCGGCAAGAGGCTGCTCCCGCCGGTCAGGTAAATGCGCCGGGGCAATGGCCCCTCCGGCGAGAGTCGTTTCAGGCTGTCCAGGACTGCTCCGTGCCAGCGCCGGCGCGGTTCACCCAGAACAGTCTCAGCCCTGATCCGCTCAGCCCGGTCAAGATCTTGACTGGCGAGCCTCTGCTTCAAACTAAGCGCCTGCTCCGGTTCGATCTTCAGGCCCTGTGCCAGCGCTTGGGTAAAGAAATGACCGCCAAAGAGCACATAATCTGTGCCAACCAACGCGTCAGCCTGAATGAGACCAATTTCCGTGCCGGAGTCGCCCACGTCCAGGATAACGGCCTCGGTTTGGGGCACCAGCGCCGCCAGGGCTTGCGGCGCGGCGACGATGTTGGTCACGTCCAGGTTGAGGCGCTCCGCTACGGCAAGCAGCGCCTTGAGCGCCTGGCTCTGGCCGGCAACCCCAAAAACAGAGTATACAACGTCCTGACCGCTCAAGCCAATCGCTTCTGTCACCCGCTGCTGGTCCAGCCACAGACCGGCATCGGACACGGCCATTGGCCGCCACTTGCGGGTCCCGTCCGGCAGCGATTTTAAGAGCTCCTGGCGGACCAACTTTTCGACCCGCCGGCGTAAGCTATTTACTTCCCGATTGGTAATGGGAGTTTTAGGGTGGGGCCGGGACTCGCGCACGGTGAATATTCGCCCGAACGTAGCCCGGCCAGGCAAAGCCATAATCAGATGATCCGGCACTACTTTCTGACCAAACACCTGATCGGCCTGGTCCTCGGCCTGGGTGAGCGCGGCATCGACCGGTCCGTGGACGGCAGCCGCGGCCAACCGGCCACCGGCAATGTCGTGGCTACCGGTAGCCGCGCAGCCCCAACCGACGAGTTGGACGACCTCTCCCTCGGCGATCACGACGGCCGCCTTGACCGTATCACGGCCAATATCGAGCAGGCTGTAGGCCACCGGTTTTCGAGCAGATAACAGCGGGAAACGATTGAGCAAGTCCATCGAGACTGAGAGCCCTCGAAAATTTAATTGTCCAGGCTGACTATCCTCTCAGCCGACTGCCTCAGCCACCAACGCATCGACCGTGGCCAGCGCCTCGGTTAACTTGGCCGGGTCTTTACCGCCGGCCTGAGCCATTTTCGGCGAGCCACCGCCGCCCCCGCCGACCATTTGAGCCACAGACTTGACAATTTTGCCGGCGTGCAGCCCCTTTTTAGTCAGATCATCCGTCACCGAGGCGATCAGGATGGGCCGGCCGGCGGCATTCACCGCCCCGAGCACGACCACCCCGGAACCGAGCCGATCTCGGAACCAGTCGCTCATCTCCCGCAGCATTGACTCATCCGGCGCGTCCACCTTCAGCGCGACCACATTCACCCCATCCACCTGATGAGCCTCGCTGAGGAGTTGCTCGAATTTGGCCCGGGCCAGTTTGCGTTCCAATTCCTTGATCCGTTTGTCACTCTGCTGCAACTGGCTGACCAGCGCCTCGACCCGCTGGTCGACCTCCTCCGGCTTCACCCCCAGAGCGCCGGCCGTCCGGTCGAGCGTTTGCAGCCGCGCCTGGACCAACGCCTGGGCCGCTGCCCCGGTCACCGCTTCAATCCGGCGCACCCCCGCCGAGACGCTGCCTTCGTTGACAATGTGCAGCTCACCGATCTGAGAGGTCCGCTGCACGTGCGTCCCACCGCACAACTCCTGGCTGTAAACTTCGTTATCACCTATCTTGACCACCCGCACCACGTCGCCGTACTTCTCGCCGAAGAGAGCCATAATCTGGCCAGCGCCGATGGCCTGCTTGAGCTCTTCATACTTCTTCTGGCTATCCAAGACCGGCAAGTCGGCCAGGATGGCCTGGTTCACCGCGGCCTCAATCTTTTCTCGCTCCGCCGCGCTGATCGGCTGGGGATGGCTGAAATCAAAGCGCAGCCGGTCTGGCGCCACCAGCGACCCGGCCTGGGCCACGTGGCCGCCCAACGCCCGCCGCAGTTCGCGGTGCAAGAGGTGAGTGGCGGTGTGGTTACGCCGAATGTTCCAGCGCCGGGCGGGGTCCACCTGAGCCACAACGGACTGCCCCACCTGAATGGCTCCGCTGGTGACAATGCCGGCGTGAACGACCAACCCGCCCACGGGCTGGGCCACATTCTCCACCGTCATCTCAAAACCGGCGGCCCCATTGCGGGTTCCCACAATTTGGCCGGTGTCACTGACTTGACCACCCGCTTCCACGTAGAAAGGCGTGCCGCTCAAAACCAGTTCGACCTTTTGCCCTTCGGCGGCCGTATCCACGGGTTGCCCGTCACGCAAGATAGCCAGCACCGTGGCGTTCATTTCTAAATCGCCATAGGGGTTGTAGGCTACGCCAAAAGCCGGCAGTGTCCCCGCTTTCTTCAGCCCGGCCAGCAAATCGGCGTAGACTTGCAAGACATCGACCGCAATCTCGCCGATCTTATCGCCGCCGGAGACCCGAGTGTGCTCTTCAAAGGCCACCTCATAGCCTGCCTCATCTATGGTCAAGCCGTACTCTTCGGCGGCAATGACCCGGGTCAGATCCTTGGGAAAGCCGTAAGTGGCGTAGAGTTTAAAGACCTCGTCGCCGGGAATTTCGCTTTTCTGTTGGGCTTGCAGCTTGCCGGCCAGGGTGGCGATCAACTCCAGGCCATGGCTCAGCGTCTTCAAGAAACGCTCCTCTTCCTGGGTGATGACGTTCAAAATAAACTGCCGCCGGGCCTTCAGCTCGATGTAGTGATCGCCCATCTCGTCGATGACCTTGTCCGCGACCTTAGCCAGGAACGGCCCCTCGAAGCCGGCCAGCCGGCCGTAGCGAGCGGCCCGCCGCAGAATCAGCCGCAGCACCGAGGCCCGCCCTTCGTTGCCGGGCATGACCCCGTCACCGATCATAAACGTGATCGCCCGGCCATGGTCGGCGATGACGCGGTAGGCGATGAGATGCTCTTGCACCTGCGCTTCGGTGTGGCCGAGCAACTGCTGGACGTGCTTGATAATCGGCATGAAGAGGTCGGTCTCATAGTTGGCCGTTTTATTTTGGACGATAGAGATGACCCGCTCCAACCCCATGCCGGTATCGACGCCGGGCGCGGGCAAGGGCTGGCGGCTACCATCATCTTTTTGATTGAACTGCATGAAGACCAGGTTCCAGACCTCCAGCCAACGATCGCAGCCGTTATCCAGCAGCACCGAGCAGTCCGGCTGGCCGCAGGTACAGGCCTCGACGCCCCAGTCGTAGTGCAGCTCCGAGGTTGGACCGCAGGGACCGACATCGGCCATCTGCCAAAAGTTGGTCTTGTCGCCCATACGGTAAACCCGGGCCGGGTCGATGCCCATAGTCTGAGTCCACAAATCAAAGGCCTCATCGTCGTTGATATGGACCGTATAGTAGAGCCGATCAGCCGGAATACCGTAAACTCTGGTCAAACACTCGTACGCAAAACGAATGGCGCCGGCTTTGAAGTAATCGCCAAAAGAGAAGTTCCCCAGCATCTCAAAAAAGGTATGGTGGCGCGGTGACGGACCCACGTTTTCCAGGTCATTGTGCTTGCCGGCCACGCGCATGCACTTCTGAGACGTGGCGGCCCGGGTATAGGCTCGCTTCTCCAGGCCCAAAAAGGTGTCCTTAAACTGCACCATGCCGGCATTGGTGAACAGCAAAGTCGGATCATTGTGCGGCACCAGCGAGGAGCTGGCGACGATGGTGTGACCTTGTTCTTCAAAATAGTCGAGAAACGCCTGGCGAATTTCAGCGCTGGTCATAGTCATCGGTCAATACCTCTTCCTTAGGAAATAAAAAAATAGCGCCGGAGGCCGGAGTTTGGGGCTGTCCCCTTTTCGTGAGCGGTCTTGCACCCCGGTTCGGTCGCACGCCTTAAAATAGATGCCGAGATTTTAGTCAAATTAAGGAACACTGTCAATAGGCTCGTACCAGCCCCGGCAATTCTCAGGCTGACCTAAGACTGGTCCAGTTTCCGCCAACCGCCACCACCCCAGCGGCCCAGGCGCGCCAAACTGGACCAGTCTACTACCAAAATGACAATTGCTTGTACCAGCCCACCATCTGCCCCTGCCGAGAGTGCGTGATCACCAAATCTGGGTTACAATAACCAGATGGACTTTTTGAATCAAACCTTTAATCCACCAAACCTGACAGCACTTAAAAAGCTGTCAGAGCTCAATATAGGCAAGGCCAAGACTCAAATTTGTCAATGACATAGGCCGACCGCTGTGACAACGATATTGGTAAAAGTGCTCCTGATTGAAGACAAGCGCGCCGACGTTGACGTGATCGAAGCTGCCCTTTCGGAAACCCAACTGATTCGAGGGGAACTCAGCCACACTCAAAAACTGGACCAAGCCTTATCGCTGCTCAACAACGACCATTTTGATCTGATCCTTTTTGATTTGAGTCTCGCCGACGCGGCAGTGGCCGGCGGCGGGATCGAAGCGGTGCGCCGGCTGACCCACGCGGCCCCCGCGGTGCCACTGGTCGCTCTGACCCACAACGATGACGATGGCCAAGCCCTGGCCGTGGTCAAGGCCGGGGCTCAGGACTATCTCTCGAAGCCGTATTTGACCGGCAGTCTGTTGGGCCGGACCATCCGCCACGCCATCGAGCGCCATCGCCTGCTGCGCGACCTGGAACAGCAGATGACGGCCCTACTGCACAGCGAAGTCCGCTTCCACACCCTCATTGAGCACAACGCCGACGCCACCGTCCTGGTCGACGGCTCAAGCCTCATTCGCTTCGTCAACCCGGCCGCCGAAACGATGTTTGGCCGCCCCGCTGAGGAGCTCATCGGCCGGCCGTTTGACTATCCGCTTGAACCTGATCGAGCCATCGAGATCGAAATTGTCCGGCCTGGCCAGCCCGAGACGCCCATCGTCGCCGAAATGCGCGTTGTGGAGACGGTTTGGGAACAGGCCAACCCCGCCTACCTGGCCTCGTTGCGCGACATTACCCAACGCAAACAGGCCGAGCGCACCCTACACCGGCGCACGACCGAGTTGCAGGCCCGCAATGAAGAGTTGGACGCGTTTGCCCATTGGGTGGCCCACGACTTGCGCAACCCCTTGACCCTGATTGTCGGTTATGCAAAAGCTTTGGAAGAAGAGTTTACCCGGATGTCGCCGCCCGAGGTGGCGGCGATCCTGGAGACCGTTACCCAGACCGGCCAGCGCATGAGCCGCATCATCGACGGACTCCTGATCCTGGCCGGGCTCCGGGCCGAGGAAATTAAGGTAGAACCGGTAGATATGGCCGCCCTGGTCGAGGAGGCCCTAAACCATTTAGCCACGCTGATTGGCGAGTATCGGCCCGAGATCAGCCTGCCCGAGACCTGGCCAGTTGTGCTCGGCTTTGCGCCGTGGATAACCCAAGTTTGGATGAATTACATCAGCAACGCCATCAAATACGGGGGTCGCCCTCCTCGCCTGACTTTAGGCTTCTCTCCAACCGGCGATGGCTTTATCCGCTTCTGGGTCCGCGATAACGGGGCCGGCTTCTCGACGGAGCAGCAGGCCAAACTCTTTACCCCCTTTACCCGGCTTCAGCCGGTCAACCCGGCCAACGGCGGCCTCGACAGCCACGGCCTGGGCCTCTCCATCGTCCGCCGCATCATCGAGCGCCTCGGCGGCGAAGTCGGCGCCGAGAGCAGCCGGCAGGGCAGTGAATTCTTCTTCACCCTGGCCGCGGCCCGGAGCGATTCCCCGTCAGACCAACAGCCGGCGTAGGGCTCGAGGCTCGATGCAGCCGCGGTAGCTGCCACTAGCGTTGGGGGTATAGTTTATCTCTTCTACTCTTGCTTCCGTTGAACAACATGCCACCTCAGCCATTCCTGTAACTCCTCACGTTTAATCTGCCCCGCGGCTACTGACAAAATTATCTGTTCTTGCTCATCCACCCCTGCTTCGATTTCATACTCATTCAAAATCAAGAACACTTCCATTGCCGCATGACCGATACGCTTGTTGCCATCCACGAACGGGTGATTATTGATGAGAGAATAGCCAAGTGCAGCCGCCTTTTCTACTACTGTTGGGTGTAATTCCTCTTTATCAAACGTCATCCTTGGCTGGGCTAAGGCTGACTCCAACGCCCCCAAATCTCGTATCCCAACCGAACCACCTGATTGTTCCAAAATGCGATAGTATAAATCCAGGACCTCATTCAAGGTTAAATAACGCATCAGGCCAATCGACGATAAAGTTCAGCGTTTTTTTGCAAAACATACTCCGCTACTTGATGAAATTCCTCATCCGGTCGGGACAAAATTTCCTCGATACTTAATAAAACTAAATCCACCAAAGTAATCCCTAAACGGGCGGCCTTTTCTTTCAACTGTACCAATTGGGTATCAGGAACAGTAACTATAATATCGCTCATCATTATCCTTTCAGCACTAGGTTGGCAATATTATATCTGACGAAAGGGCTTATTCAAACCAGGATTTCCGCTTGATTAAATTAAGCCGCCGCGCTTAGCCCAGTCGGCTTGAGCGACTGCTAAGTGAACTCGATTGCCAGATGATGGCAAGCTAGGCGCATCCCATTTTTGAGATACAGCCGGTGGGCCGCGTGCCGCGTATACCCTGTATCGAGATGGACTCCATTAAGGCCCATTTCCTTCGCTTTTTCGAATATCCAACTCAGCAGCCGATCACCATAGCCTTTGGCGCGCGCTTCAGGCACGGTGGATAAATCATCGATGTAAATAATTTTTCCCCAGGCCAGGAATTCCGCTTCCCTGAAGCCAGCCACGCTTTTGACAACGCCGTCTTCACTCAAGGCCAGAATTTTATAGCCTTGTTGCTGCTGCCGTTTGACCTGCGGCAGAAACTCATTTTGATCCAAATGAGGTCTCAAGACCTTAAAAGCCTCAAAACAACTCTTGATTTCGTCATCTGAATTGGCTAAAAAAATGTTAATAGTCATTGCTTCCGCTCTCCTGGCTGGCAAAGTTGCGGGGAGTAGACCAGGTAAATGAAATGCTCCCGGTCATTAAAAAGGCGATTAAGACGTCGCCGGAGGGGTAAAACAGAGATTAGCGATAGGTTTATAGCCCTGAGCCGTGAGCTGCTCAAAAGGAGTGAAGCGTCTTCCCAAATTTGACCAAAACTCCAGATTTTGAAGACCCTTCACTCCCCTATGCTCGATTTAGCAGGTGCAGCTTACTCTACTTCACGGATTTGAGCCAAGCGAGCCCATCCTCCATGGTGTGGAAGACGCGCAGCGTAATGCCCATTTGCTGATAATGGTCGAGAAAATTCTTCATCGATGCTTGCCCCAAAATATTTTCCGGTTCCAACACGGCCCAATATTTCCAGCCCGCCTTGAGCATCTGGGGAAACCAGACCTCATTGATCCATTTTATATCTTCTTGCCGATACGGCTTTAAACCGCGATTATCCGAAAGCCACTTGCTCCCTCTGTTCTTTTTCACAGCTTCCAGACCCGCATTAAAAGCGTTTTGCATCTCATCCCCATAAATAAAACCGGAAAAAGTCTTAACCACTACTTTGTCTGTTTCAAGCCATTCTACCTGTCCATTTTTGGTTGTGTAGAGTATCACGGGTATACCTCCATAAACAATAATCTGGTTCAATTTGGATTAAACTTACTTTTTCCCTAATCATTATGAGGTCGATAGCAACTCCATTCGCCCTATCGACCCTATCCCTCCCAAATTATTACATAATTCAAGTACTATTTCAACGTTGTGTTACCTTTTTCAAACCTGACTGAAATCACTCCGGTCAAGCTACCGCGGCTAGAGAAGTTATAAATTTGGTTAAGCAAACCAAGCGAGCGTCACCGCTCCATACGACAATAAAGGTCGATCAAAGCCTTACGTAGACGAAACAGGTTGAAATTAATTCTGATCGAGTGCTTACGTAGACGAAACAGGCTGAATCAATTTTGATCAAGGCCTTACGTAGACGAAACAGGTTGAAATTAATTCTGATCGAGTGCTTACGTAGACGAAACAGGCTGAATCAATTTTGATCAAGGCCTTTCGTAGACGAAACAGGTTGAAATTAATTCTGATCGAGTGCTTACGTAGACGAAACA
>CALMIS010000118.1 GCA_937864185.1 uncultured Chloroflexota bacterium | reverse complement strand
GGTGCGGCCCGGTTGTCCCAAGATAACCGAACTGGAGCAGCGACGTTGACTGAACCGCCGCGGATAGGTGGCCGGCTGGCCGATCCATAGCCAAGGTGATAAACGGTGAGATGAACCCCTCGACGCCGTTTGGTTCGATTTGAGAAAATCTATCCGGTACCAAGGTCCACCTCCTTCGGAAACGTCAACACTGACCCCATAACCTACCGTTATAACTGGATAGCGTAGTTTCATGATAGGGGGGGACGATGATAAACCTTGTGACAGAGCTGTGACAAAGCTGTGACAAAAATGAGTCCGGATCAGAGGGGTTAACATCCAGCGGCAGGCTGCATCCCAAAGAATGAAAATAGGGGAATTGGGGGGGCCCCCCCAGGCCCCCCGGCCTGCGGCGCTATTTTCTGAGGGGACAGCTAAGGAAGGCTGAAGCGTTTAGACCCTGTCTTCAGGCTTAATGAAGCCATAGCCCAAGCCGGGGACGGTTTCGATATAAATAGGGTGGGCCGGGTCCGGTTCGATTTTGGTGCGCAACCGGCGGACCAGTTGGCGCAGCATATCCCGGTCGCCGCCGGCGGAGCCCCAAATCTGCTCGATGAGAGCTTCGATGGTCAGGATGTGGCCGGCATTGAGCAGTAGATAGTCCAACAGCCGGCTCTCCAAGGGGGTCAGGCTAATGGCTTCAGCCTGACCGACCCGCACTTCGCGGCGGGCCGGGTCAAAGTTAAGCCGGCCAACCTGGCGCAGGCCGGGGGTGGAGAGTTTGCCGGCCCGGCGCAGGATGGCCTGCACGCGAGCCACCAGTTGGCGAGGGCTGAAAGGTTTGGTGATATAGTCATCGGCGCCCAGGCCCAGGCCGTGGACAATATCATCCTCCTTGTCCCGGACCGTCAGCAGCAGCACCGGCGTGTCGGCCTGCTCTCGAATCCGGCGGCAGATGGTAAAGCCGTCTACTTTGGGCAAGTTGACATCCAGGACTACCAGATCGGGCTGCTCCGCGGCCCACTGCTGCAGCGCAACCTCACCGTCATGAGCCTGAATGACCTGAAACCCTTCCCGCTGCAAGGTAAAGGCCACCACGTCGGCCAAGACCCGATCGTCATCAACCACTAAAGCTTTCACGCGGCTGGCTCCACAATTAAGGTAAACCAAAAGATCGAGCCGCCGCCCGGCCGATCCTCGACGCCAACCTGCCCCCCCTGCGCTTCGACAATGGCCCTGACCACGGACAGGCCCAGACCCAGACCGTATTGCGCTTTACCGCTCTCCTGCACCGGAGCGATAAAACGGCGAAACAGATCGGCCTGGTAGGCGGCCGGGATGCCCGGCCCCCGGTCAGCGACACTGACCCGAGCCCGGCCAGCTTCAAGCTCAACCGCTAAGACGACATCCGCCTCGTCCGGTCCGTATTTGCTGGCGTTAGAGAGCAAGTTGACCAGAACCTGAACTGTCCGACGCGGATCGGCCCGGACCACGGGCAACTGGGCCGGCAGTTCAAGCTGCAACTGCTGGCCATACTTGTTCAGCAAGGGCTGCATGGTCCGGGTGGCTTCGGCTATAATTTGGCGCAGTTCAACCGGCCGAGCATAAACGCTGAAGCGGCCAGCCTCGATGCTAGCGCCTTCCAGCAAATTGTCGACCAGGGTTTGCAGGCCCAAGACCCCCAGGTGCAGGGCCGTAATCAACTGGTGGAGTTCGGCGGGATTGAGATCGGGCGCCTGGTCGAGCAGCAGTTCGATGGAGGCCGCCACGGAAGAGAGGGGCGTGCGAAATTCGTGGGTGATGTTGGCCATAAAATGGCCCATCAGGCGATGCATCGCTTCGGCTTCGCTGACATCGCGAAAGACCAAAACCGAGCGAGCCTTGTTTTCTTCCGGCAGCCGCAACTGGGCGCTGGTCACGGCCAAGATAGCCTGGCGGCCATCGCGCAGTTTGACGGTGATCTTGTGCCGCTGTTGAGCTGGGGCCAGCAACTGGCTGAACGGCTGAGGCGTATCCACGGTTTGAAAAATCTCATCGCAGGCCCGACCCAAGACTTCATTGCGAGTCCAGCCAGTGATCTTTTCAGCTCCCCGGCTGAAAAAGACGATTTTTCCCTGGCGGTCAAGCATGACAATCCCTTCGACAATGGCTTCCAGCAGATGGTCGGTCCAGGCCTTCTCGCGCCGCAGATCGCTCATCGTCAAGTTTAGATCGATGCGGGCCGTCTCCAGGGCCGCTCCGACCAGGGCCACCTCGCGCAGCCGCGTCTCAACCATGACGGAACGGGAGAGATCGCCCTGGCTCAGGCCGGCCGCGGTCTCGGCCAGGCGAGCCAGGGGCCGGCTGATCCGACCGGCCAAGAACACGCCCAAAACAGACCCACCAACCGAAACGGCGACAATGCTGGCCAGCAAGGTCCAGAGCAAGCTTTGTTGCGCCGCGGCGATGTTCGCGACCGGCAGCGCCACTTCGGCTTCGATAGTTACACCCGATGAATCGGTGAGCGGGAATCTGAAGGCGTAGTAGGGCGTGTCGGCTAGCACCAGCCGGCCCTGCTGGTTGTGGCCGGATCTGACAAACCGGGCCGCATGGTGCGCGTCGAGACCGCCGGCTAAACTGGTGGCCGCGGCCCGGTGGTTAACCAGCAAGGTGTGCTCCAGGCCGGTTTGGTCGCGCATTTGCCGGGCAAACGCATCGTCCAGGGCCGTGCCGACGAGGACCAAGGCCGATGCGGGTGGCGAAGGGGATTCGAGCGGCTGGCCGGCCAACAACCACAGGCCGAACTTGCCCTCGACCGGAAGCACCGCATAGCCGCTTTGAGTACACAACGGGTTCGAGTCGACGTCACTAGCCTGTTCAAGGGCCGGGCGGCTTTCGTTACAAACGACAAGCACATCAAGCTGGGCCCCGTCTTTGAGCGTCTGAAGGTATGACTCCAGGGCCGGCCGGTCGCCTTGAACGAGTAACCGGCGTAGCGTGGGCCGTTGGGCGGTTAAGGTGGCCAGGTTGTCCATTTCGTTTTGGGTGGCGGTGTAAAGCGCTTGGGCCGCCCGGTGGCCTTGCTCGACCTGGGCCCAGGCTTGCTGTTCAAGCTGACGATTGAGCAGCCAAATAGCCGGTGCTCCGGCGGCAACCGCCGTCAGAATCACCAACCCGACCACGCTGATAATCATTTGGACTGGCAGGCTGTTGAGATGGATGTTCAAAATTATTTACCGCAGGGCATTATATCACAATCCTTTACGATTTTAGGCAGAGTGCATCGGTTTCCAAAACCGGCGAGCTCTATCTGCCCAGGATCGCCGCCAGTTGAGCCGCCTGAGTCGAGTGGACCACGGCCAAGACCTCATCGGCGGCTTGGAGGACGACCCCGCCTCGAGGGATGATCAGCCGGCCGCGGCGAATGATGGCCGCCAAGATGCACTCGGTGGGCCAGTCTAGCTCGCGGATAGGCCGGTTGGCCGCGATAGAGGCCGGATGCACTTTCTCTTCGACCAGCGCGTACTCGCCTTTGCGCAACTTCAGGAGAGTCATCATATCGCCCAGGGACATCTCTTCGGCAATCAGATGGGCGATCAGGTCCGCCTGATTCAAGGCCACGTCCACGCCCATCTCGGCTGTGAACAACCAGGCATTCTGAGGATGGTTCACCCGGGCGACCACGCGCGGCACGCCAAATTCAAAGCGGGCCAGGCTGGTGATGACCAGATTGGTTTCATCCTGGCCGGTCACGGCTGCCACCACCGCCGCGTGCTGAATCCCGGCTTGTTGCAGCACAGCAGGATCGGTACCGTTGCCTTGCCGCCAGACGTTGGCCGGCAAAGCCTGGGCGAGGGTGCTGCTCTCCCGAGGCCGGAGTTCGATGACCGTGACCTGATGCTCTTGAGCCACCAGCAGCGAAGCGAGATGGGCTCCCACCCGGCCGCCGCCTACAATAATCACTCTCATCGTCTTACCTCCTTAAGCCAGACCCAACAGGGTCTTTAGCCGCTCCCCGGAGGCGGCCAACAAGGCCAGATGCAGCCAGTCTCCGGCCTGGAGCCGAGTGCCCAGCGTCGGCAGGAAGGTCTGATCACCCCGGCTGATGGCCACCACGTGGATTTCGCCGGGCAGCGTCAGGTCGTTGACGCTCCGTCCGACCAGCAGCGCCGGCACTTCAGCCTCCACCAGGTCAACTTGACCGCTGCCCAAACTGGCCACGTTGGTGACAGGAAAAAAGGAGAGCAGCTCGGCGATGCGGTTGATGCCCCAGGTGAGCGGGGTGACGGTCTGCAGGCCCAGGCGGCGGTAGATCTCGGCTTTGCGCGGGTCAAAGAGGCGGGCCACCACGCGGGGGACGCGATAGAACTGGCCGGCCAGGCGGGCGACCACGACATTGACTTCATCGCTGCCGGTCACGGCTGCCAGGCCATCGGCCCGCTTGATGCCGGCCTGGTGCAGCACGGCCCGGTCAAACCCGATGCCGCCGATCGTCGTTCCCCGGAAATTCGGCCCCAAGCGGTCAAAAGCGCCGGGATCGATGTCGACCACGGCCACGGCGTGACCACGTTGGTCTAAAGTTTGGGCCAAGCCGGAGCCTAACCGGCCACAGCCAATCACAATGAATTTCATCCTATCCCTCCTCCAGGCGTCCGGTCCTCGCGCCAGCGCCGCAGCGCCTTGCGTACTTCATCGCTGATCAATAACAGCGGCGTCCAGGCGAAGAGGAAGAGCCAGTTTTCCAGAGGAAACGCTGCGGTGCCGATGAGGTCCTGCAAGAGCGGGACATAGACAATTAGGCCGATAAACAGAAGTTCGGTAGCGATGCCCAGCCAGATCAGGCGGTTTCGCCGCCAACCGAGGCTGAAGACAGAGGTCCGCTCGGTGCGGTGGGCCAGCAGATTGCCAATCTGGGTGGTCACCACGGCGGCGAGGGCCATGGCCGTGGCGGCTCGATAAAGTTCGCCGCCGGCCGGTAAATTCAACCACTGGCCGGCGTAGCCGTTGGTCCAATAGAGAAAGTAAAAAGCCGCCATCGCGGCCAGACTTTGCAGCAGGCCAAGCCAGATATAAGCCCGGATTAGCAGCGGGGCGGTAATCACATGCTCGTTGAGATCACGCGGCGGGCGATCCATGACGCCCGGCTCAGGCGGCTCGGCGCCGAGGGCCAGGGCCGGGACCATATCGGTGCCCAGGTCAATGGACAGGATGTGCATGACGTTCAGGGCCAGCGGGATGCGGGCCCGGCTGAACGCAAACAGGATGAAGGGTACCGCCTCGGGAGTGTTGCTGGTGAGGATGTAGGAGGTGAACTTCTTGATATTGGCATAGACGGCACGGCCCTCTTCCACGGCGCTGACGATCGAGGCAAAGTTATCGTCGGTCAGGATGATATCGGCGGCTTCTTTGGCGACATCGGTGCCGTTCAGGCCCATGGCGACGCCGATGTCGGCTTTTTTGAGGGCCGGGGCATCGTTGACGCCATCTCCGGTCATGGCCACGATCTGGCCTAAGGCTTGCAGACTCTCGACCAAGCGCAGTTTGTGCTCCGGAGCGACGCGAGCAAAGATGACATCCTGGCTCAAGGCCGTTTGCAGATCCGGCTCAGCCATTTTGTCCAAATCGGCGCCGGTGATGATCCGGGGTTGGGGGCAGCCAGTGGGGATAAGGCCAATGCGGCGGGCGATGCTTTCGGCGGTTAAGCCGTAGTCGCCGGTAATCATAATGATCCGGATGCCGGCCCGGTGGCATTTGTCGACGGCGGCGCTGACCTCAGCCCGGGGTGGGTCCATCATGGCCATTAGCCCTAGAAAAGTCAGCGCCTGCTCAACGTGCTCGGGCGTCAAGGCGGGTAAGTCCGGCGGCAAGCGGCGACAGGCCACGGCCAGGACCCGCAGGCCACGGCGGGCAAAATCATCATTGGCGGCGATAATCTGGCGGCGGCGTTGATCGGTGAGGTCCTCTTCCCGGCCGGCCTGCCAAATCCGGCTGCACAAGGCCAAAATTTCGTGGGGAGCGCCTTTGACGTAAGCGACCCGGCCGGCCTGATCGGGGTGGATCGTGCTCATTCGTTTGCGGCTCGACTCGAAGGGAAGTTCACGGAGCCGGGGCGTGCGGGCGAGCGCGAGGTCAGGGTCAACGCCGCCTTTCAAGGCCGCCACCTTCAGGGCCGCCTCGGTAGGATCGCCCAGGATGGTCCAGCGCGCCGGTGAGTCGTTGGGCGGCAGAAGGCGGGCATTATTGCACAGACCGGCGGCCAACAGCAGCCGCTGTAAATCGCTCGCCAGATCAGGCTGAGGCGGTTGGCCCTCGCTGAGAATCTGGCCCTGAGGGTCGTAGCCCAGGCCGGTGACGGTCAGGGTCCGGCCGGCCAGCCACAACGCCGAGACCGTCATCTCGTTTTGAGTCAGCGTGCCGGTCTTATCGGTGCAAATCACGGTCGTACAGCCGAGCGTCTCCACCGCCGACAATCGCTTGACTAGAGCGTGGCGTTTGGCCATCCGCTGCACCCCCATCGCCAAAGCCAGGGTGACCGTCGGGAGGAGCCCTTCCGGGACAAAGGCGACGATCATCCCCAAGGCAAAGATGAAGCCCTCGGTCAGGCTCATCCCGGCCAGGGTGAGGCCCAGACCGAAGAAAAGCAGCCCGCTACTGACCGCGATCAGACTGACCTTTTGGGTGACGTGGCTGAGTTCCACTTGCAGCGGGCTGGCTGCTTCGCTGACGCTCTGGGTCAGGCCGGCCATCTTGCCAAATTCGCTGGCCATGCCGGTAGCCAGGACAACAGCCCGAGCGCTGCCGGCGGCCACGCTGGTGCCGGCAAAGACCAGGTTGGGCAACTCGATCCGGGCCAGGGCCGGGTTGAGGACGGCCTCACTGGTCTTACGCACCGGATGCGATTCGCCGGTCAGGGTGGATTGATCGACTCTGAGGTCAGCCTCCTCCACCAGCCGGGCATCGGCTGAAATGTGGTCACCTTCGGCCAGGAGAATCACATCGCCCGGGACCAGGACTTCAGCCAAGAGGCGTTGGTCTTGCCCGTCTCGCAGCACTCGGGCGTAGGTAGGCATCAATTGGCGCAGCGCGGCCGTGGCCCGCTCGGCGCGGTACTCCTGCCAAAAGCTAAAGGCGCCGTTGAGCAGGTTGACCAGCCAAATTGCGACGGCCAACTGGGGTAACTGCGCCGCCAAAGCAATAAAACCGCCTACCCAGAGCAGCAGGGCCATCAGGTGGGTGAAGTTAGCCAGCAGCTTAAGCCAGAGGGGTTTGCCCTTGACCTCGCGAATGAGGTTGGGACCAAAGTAAGCCAGGCGTCGTTCGGCTTCGGCCTGAGTTAAGCCCTGAGGCCGGGTACTCAAAGCTTGATAGACCTGCGGCAGGGAGCAGGCGGGAATGGAGACGGGCATTTCCGGGGCAATAGGAACGGAAGCGTCCGGGGTAGGAGTGGCTTGAACTGCTTGGCCGGCGTGCTTGAGCAGCAAGTTCATCGAGGCAAACCTCAATTGTAGTATAAGGACAGTTCTGTCTCAAGACATCGGGCATTCGGAGGGTTTGTCCACTGGCTATCTTGGTAGGAATTTACTGGATTGGTTAGCTAGGGAATTTCAGGAGCGACAGGGTCGTGGCTTGGTGATTGTCAAGGAGCCACCAGCGAACTATAAAAACCGGCAATGCCGTTGAGGACATACTGCACGGCCAGGGCGGCCAGCACCAGTCCCAGCATGCGCGTAATGACATGCATCTTACTCTCCCCTAAGCGGGCGACGATCCGGTCGGCGGCGTAGAGGGTGGGCCAGGCCATCAGATAGATCCCGATCAGGATGCCAATGAGAATGCCTAACCGGGACCAATCCCCTTCAGCCTGCGTGGCCAGCACCAGGATGGTGGCAATCGTGCCCGGGCCGGCCAGTTGAGGAATGGTCAACGGAAAAATAGCGACATCTTCTTGGGTCACCCGCGGCTCTACCCGGTCCGTGGCCCGCAGGACCGAGCGTTGCCCGACCAGCATCGGGAAGGCCAGGGTAAAAAGCAAAATCCCGCCGCTGATGGCGAAGGCGTGAACGGTTACGCCCATAAAGGACAAAAACAGCCGTCCCACGATCAGAAAAAAGAGGGCGACCCCAAACGAGGCGACCACGGCTCGATTCAGGACCGAGCGCCGCTCGATCAGGTCCATACCGTTGGTGACGGCGATAAAAACAGGGGCGACGGCTAGGGGATTGATCACCACGATGAGCATGATAAAGGCGGTCAACCCGAACTGCAGCAAACTCTCATTCATTCCGGCTTCTCCAGTGGTTTACTGGGGATGATTATAGGCTCTGAGAAACCTTTGAGACAAAAGTCACAGACGTTTGTGAGAAAAAGCACTAGACTGGAGAGGAAAGGCAGAAAGCGTGAGTGAAGATGACTTTAGAGTTTGAACCCGAGATTGATCCCGGCAAGTGCATCACCTGCGAATTGTGCATCCGGCATTGTCCCCAACAGGTTTTGGCACTGGTCGATCAGATGGTGACGGTCGTCAAGCCCACGGCCTGTACCTATTCCGGCATTTGCGAAGAGGTTTGTCCGACCGGGGCCATTCGCCTGACTTATGAGATTGTCTTTTCAGCGTCATCGGGCTCTAACAGAGCCGGCCAAGTGGAGGAGGATGATTATTGAGCAAAGATATCGTTAGCAATAGTTGTAAGGGGACAATCACCATTTATTCACTGAGGAAGCCAACATTATGAAGAAAACAATCTTAAGCTTAATCATCTTGACCTTTCTCATTGCGGCCGGCTGCTCGCTGACCGACCGGCAAACCCAAGCGCCGGCGGCCTCCGGCGAAGGCGGAGAAGCCGCTGTCTCGACTGGGGCCGGCCTTAGCACCGATGCGGCCGCGATCGCTCAGGCGCGGGGCCTTAGCCCGGCCGATATCAACGCTGCTCTGAAAACTTTTGTGCCCAGCGGCCAGCATGATGAATACATCATCTTCGCCTCGGGTGGGCACGCCGGGCAAATCTTTGTCATCGGCGTCCCCAGTATGCGCCTGCTGAAGACGATCGCTGTCTTTACGCCGGAGCCGTGGCAGGGTTGGGGCTACGGGGTCGGTAATAAAGTGCTGGATGAAGGCAATGTTAACGGCAAAGAGGTGCGTTGGGCAGATAGCCATCACCCGGCCCTCAGCGAGACGAACGGCGAGTATGACGGTGAGTTTGTCTTTATCAACGATAAAGCCAATGGTCGCGTGGCCGTGGTGGACCTGCGCGATTTTGAAACCAAGCAGATCGTCAAAAATCCGGTGGCGATTATGGACCACGGTGGCACCTTTGTCACCCCCAACACCGAGTACATTATTGAAGGCGGCCAATACGCCGCGCCGCTGGCCTGGGAATATGCCCCGATTAGCGACTACAACGAGAAGTATCGTGGCCACGTCACGTTTTGGAAATTTGACCGGGAAAAAGGGCGAATCGATATGGACCAGTCTTTTGCGATCGAGTTGCCGCCCTATTGGCAAGACCTGTGCGATGCCGGTAAGTTGGTCAGCGAGGGCTGGATCTTCTGCAACTCGCTCAACAGCGAACGGGCGACCGGCGGTATTGAACAAGGTAAGCCCCCGTTTGAAGCCGGCGCCTCGCAGAATGACACCGACTATATGCACATCTTCAACGTGGAAAAGGCTGAAGCCGTCTTCAAAGCCGGCCAGGTTGAAAAGTTCAATGACTTCGCCGTGATCAGCCTGCAAACGGCTATCGACGAGGGCATTCTCTATATGACGCCGGAACCCAAAAGCCCGCACGGGGTCGATGTTAGCCCTGACGGCAACTATCTGGTGGTCGCCGGCAAGCTTGACCCGCATGTGACGGTCTACAGCTTTGACAAAATTGCCGCCGCCATTGAGGCCGGGGAATGGGACACCGACGCTTACGGCGTGCCGGTGCTGTCCTTGGACGACGTCAAGGAAGCTCAGATTGAAGTCGGTCTGGGACCATTGCACACCCAATTTGACAACCGCGGTTATGCCTACACCAGCCTCTTCCTGGACAGTGCCGTGGCCCGCTGGTCTCTCGGTGGCGAGCCGACCGACGAGCGTCCGGAAGGGCCCTGGCAACTGGTCAGCAGAACGCCGATTCAGTATAACATCGGCCACCTGGTTTCCGCCGAGGGCGATACGGTTAGCCCGGACGGAAAGTATTTGGTGGCGATGAACAAATGGGCCATCGACCGTTTTACCAATGTGGGGCCGCTCCTGCCGCAGAACTTCCAACTGCTGGATATCGATAACACCGGCGAAAACATGCAGGTCATCTACGATATGCCGCTGGGCGTGGGCGAGCCGCACTATGCCCAGATGATCAAGGCCGATAAGCTCGAACCCTGGGAAGTCTATCCGGAGGTGGGGTGGGACCCGCACGAGCAGGCCGTCTCGCCCAATGCGGTGGCAGTGGGTGAGGAGAAAGTCGTGCGTAACGGTAAGAATGTGGAAGTCTTTATGACCGTGGTCCGCTCTCACTACAGCCCGGAACATGTCGAAATCGAGCAGGGTGACCACGTCACCTGGCACATGACCAACATCGAGCGGGCCTATGACGCCACCCACGGCTTCTCCATTCCGGCTTACAACATCAACCTCAGCCTGGAACCGGGGGAGCACGCCACCATCGAGTTCGAGGCCGACCAGCCGGGTGTCTTTAGCTACTACTGCACCGAATTCTGCTCGGCGCTGCACCTGGAAATGACCGGCTACCTGTTGATCAAACCGACTGAACCCAGCGCGAGGCTGGAGAAGTAAACCGTGAGCCGTGGAACGTGGTCCGTTGAGGTCACGTTCCACGGCCCGACTTGGCAGTAAGCACCGTTCTGAAATTGTAAAGAGAAGGTTTTTGTGATGGCTTCAGATAAGTTTGAAAATATTGTCGGTCCGCGGGCGCCGGCCGACGAGTTGGCCGCTCACCGGATGCGCTACTGGTGGCCCACCCTTTTCCTGGCTACAGCGGCCATCCTGCTGGTGATCTCCATCTTTCTCCCGTACTGGAGTTTGATCCTGCACGCGCCCCAATATCCCAACGGCCTGGTCGTTCACGCCTACGTCAATCATCTCGAAGGCGATGTGCAGGAGATCGACGGCCTGAATCACTACATCGGCATGCGCCCGTTGAACGAGGCCGCCCAGTTGGAGCGACAGATCTCGATCTTTGCCATCGCGGCGATCGCCTTGTTGGTCTTCGCCACGGTCTTCATCCACTCGCCCTGGTCGCTGCTGCTGGCCTTGCCCGCGATTCTGTTGCCCCCCGTTTTCCTGGCCGACCTGTATTTCTGGCTCAATAACTTTGGCCAGAATCTCGACCCGACCGCGGCCCTGTCCAGTTCCGTCGAGCCTTTCACCCCCACCATTTTAGGCGAGGGCATGATCGGCCAATTTAGAACCGAGGCCTTTGCCGATTTTGGCTTGCTGTTGGCCTCGGCGGCTTCGATCCTGATTTTAATCGGTCTTTATCTGCAACGCCGAGCCTACAAACCGCTGGTGGAGGCCCAGACAAGTTCAGGGTCTGAGTAGAGTTTTTGCCTTCAAGAACTATGAAACGCGTAACATTGTGGCTCCCCATCCTTATCCTTTCTTTTATCCTGCTCGGCCTCGGGGCGAGCAGGACGGCGGCGTCCGGTAGTTTCGACTTGCAGGCGGCCATCAACGCCGCCGCACCGGGGGCGCTGATCCAGGTGCCAGCGGGGTTGTATCGGGGGAACTTTGTGATCGACAAGCCGCTGACCTTGGTTGGGATCGATTGGCCGGTTTTGGATGCCAATGGCCAGGGTACGGTGATCAGCATCGACAACGTGCCGGACGTGACCGTGCGCGGCTTTGTGATCCGCAACAGCGGCACCCGGCTGGATAAAGAAGATGCCGGCTTGTCGGCCTACCAGGCGCCCGGCCTGGTAGTCGAGCACAATCGCCTGGAGGATATTCTGTTTGGGATCAAGGCTAAAGACTCGGCCGGCAGTCGGATTGTGGCTAACGTGATCGGGGCCAAGCCGGAGTTGGAGGTGGCGGCCCGGGGCGACAGCATTCTGGTCTGGTACAGCCACGACAGCCAAATTATTGGCAACGAGGTTACGAATGGGCGGGATGTGGTCTTCTGGTATAACAACGGGGCTGTCATCCGCGATAACGTAATCAGTAATAACCGATATGGTCTGCATTTTATGTACTGCGACGATGCCCTGGTGGAGAACAACCGGATCGAACACAACTCGGTTGGGGCGTTTTTGATGTACAGCCGGAATCTGACCTTGCGCCAAAACATCTTTGCCCACAATCGCGGGCCGAGCGGCTATGGCATTGGGCTGAAAGATATCGATGGGGTGGAAGCGACAGACAACCTTTTCAGCGCCAACCGGGTTGGGATGTATTTCGATAACTCACCCTGGTCGCTGGATGTCAGCCAACACTTCAGCCGTAACGCCTTTATGACTAACGATATCGGCCTGCTGTTTGCGCCTTCCGTCAAACGCAACCACTTCAGCCAGAACAGCTTTATTGAAAATGGGGAGCAAGTCGGCTTGACCAGCGGCGGCGAGTTTAAAGACAACTTCTTCACCGTGGCCGGGCAGGGCAACTTCTGGAGCGACTACACCGGCTATGACGCCACCGGCGATGGGCTGGGTGACCTGCCTTACGTCTCCCAGAGCCTGTTTGAAAATATGATGGACAGCCACCCCGCCTTGCGTCTGTTCCAACTTAGCCCGGCCCAGCAAGCGATCGATCTGGCGGCGCGCGCCTTTCCCATCTTCCAACCCAAACCTAAATTCAGCGATGAGGCGCCGCTGATGGCGCCCGTTCTGCCGGCCATCACCCCGCCGCCTGCCGGCCCTACCTGGCCCCTGTGGATGGGTGGATTAACCTTGCTGGCGGTGGCCGGGCTGGTGGTACTGAGCGGGAGTGGCCGTCTGAGTGAACTTAAAACGGCTAGAGCCGTCACTAAAAACTTATGCTATCAGAAGGAAACGCCGATGATCAAGGTAACTGGCCTGACCAAACGGTTCGGTAATTTCAAGGCCGTTGACGACCTCTCGTTTACGGTGGCGCCCGGCGAGGCGCTGGCGCTTTGGGGGCCAAACGGGGCCGGTAAGACGACGGTGATTCGCTCGCTGCTTGGCTTGCTGTCCGCCGAAGGCAAGCTCCTCGTCAACGGCTACGACGCCCAAACCGAAGGCAAAAAAGCCCGGGCGGCGATCGGGTACGTGCCCCAGGAATTGGCTTTCTATGATGATCTCTCGGCCCGGGAGACGCTGGTATTCTACGCTCGGCTCAAACATGTAGCGTCAGAGCGAGTCGATCAGGTTCTGGCCGAGGTGGGGCTGTCGGCGCACGGGCATAAAGCCGTGGCGGCCTTGTCCGGCGGGATGAAGCAGCGCCTGGCCCTGGCCGCCGCCCTGCTGGCCGACCCGCCCTTACTCATCCTGGACGAGCCGACCAGCAACCTCGATACCGCCGCGCGGGATGATTTTATCAAGCTGTTGCTTACCCAAAAAGCGCGGGGCAAAACTTTGCTCTTTACCTCTCACCGCCTGGAAGAGGTCGAGTTGCTGGCTTCGCGGGTGTTGGTCCTGGCAGAGGGCCGGCTCAAACTGAGTTGCGACCGGCCGGCCGAGTTGGCCAAGCAGCTCGGGATGACGATGAGCCTGAAGATCATCTTGCCCCAGATCTGGCACGACAATGCTTTGGACTTGCTGCACCAGCGCGGCTTTAGCGCCAGCCGCAACGGCATTGGCCTGCGGGTCGACGTCTCGCCGTCGGCCAAAATGGCCCCGCTGCAGGCGCTGCTGGCCGAGAATATCGAGGTCAATAATTTTGAAATCGAGAACGGATGGTGACCTATGGAAGCCAGAATTGTAGCCACCTTACTCAAAAAAGAGATCAACGACTCGCTCAACAATCGCTGGTTTATGCTCTACGCGGCGGCCTTTACCGGCCTGGCCTTGCTCTTGTCCTGGCTGTCTTTGAGCGGCGGGGGGATGGGCTACAGCGGCTTTGCCGGCTTTGGCCGGACAGCCGCCAGCTTGGTCAACCTGGTCCTGCTGGTCGTCCCGCTGATGGCCTTGACCATCGGCGCCGGCAGCCTGTCCACCGAGCGCGAGCGCGGCACCCTGGCCTATCTGCTGGCCCAGCCCGTCAATCGGGCCGAAGTTTTGCTGGGCAAATATCTGGGCCTGGCGGCCTCGCTGCTGGGGGCGTTGGCCTTGGGCTTCGGCCTGTCGGCGGTGGTCATTGCCGGGCGCGGCGGGCAAACCAATGCCGCGGCCTTTGGCCTGCTGGTCGGCTTTGCCTTTGCCCTGGCTCTGGGCATGTTGAGCCTTGGCTTTTTGATTAGCGTCTTGACTCGTAAGGCGGCGGTCGCGACCGGGGTGGCCCTGTTCAGTTGGCTGACGTTGGTCTTCATCGGCGATCTGGGCTTGATGGGGACCAGCCTGGCCTTCAAGCTGCCGATCGACACGATCTTCAGCTTGGCCCTGCTCAATCCGCTGCAAGTTTTCAAAATGGCCTCGCTGCTGGGCATCAACGCCACCCTGGATGTGCTGGGTCCGGCCGGGATTTACGCTATGCAAACCTATCGCGACAGCCTGACCTGGCTGCTGCTGGGGTCGCTGGCGGGCTGGATTGTGCTACCGTTATTAGTGGCTTATGTTCTGTTTAAGCGGAGAGGTGATCTATGAACATCAAACGTTTTTGGTCTATGTTTGGCTTAATGATCTTGGCCCTGGGGCTGGTGGTCGGCGGCAGTGGCTGCGCCGGCAGCGCCAGCGCCGAACCGACCCCACCGACCATTCACTATGGCGAGGATGTCTGCGAGTTTTGTGGCATGATCATCAGCGACGAGCGCTTTGCCGCCGGCTACCTGACGGCCGATGGCCAGGAGTACATCTTTGACGACATCGGCGATATGGTCCAACACTATCTCCAGCAAGAGCAAGAGTTAGCGGCCGCTTTTGTCCACGATTACCAGAGCCACGTCTGGATCCGGGCCGAGACCGCGGCTTACGTGCTGAGTCCTCACCTGTCGACGCCGATGCTATCGGGATTGGTCGCGGTCTCAAAAACCGAGGAGGCCCAGAGTTTGATCAGCCAGTCCGGGGGTGAGACGCTTTCATTTGACGAGCTTCTGAGCCACTACCAGGCCAAGGCCGCACCGGCGATGAGGCCTCACGACGCGTCATCGATGGGACATGACCGTTAACTTTAAACTCATTAACACCAGGTACGATCGGTAGGAAAGGAGGCTCGACCATGAGAAAGTCATTTTACTTTACGATCGGTTCGCTGATAATGGGGCTGGTTTTGCTGGCAGCCTGCGGCGGTGGCGATAACGGCAGCCAACCCGCTGCTCCAGAAGCGGCCATTAATCCCACTCCGGTCGAAGAAGCCGCGGCTCAAGTCCCGGCCGGCGATCCGGCGAGGGGCGAAGAACTGTTCAACCAAACTTGCGTGGCTTGCCATGGCCCGGGCGGCGTAGGGGTGCAGGGACTGGGTAAGGATATGACCACCAGCGAGTTTATTGAAAGCCACAGCGATCAGGAACTGGTCGAGTTTATCAAAGTTGGCCGCGATCCGAGCGATCCGTTAAATACCACCGGGGTAGCCATGCCGCCCAAGGGGGGCAACCCGGCTCTGAGTGATGAAGATCTGCAGGAGATTGTGGCCTATATGCGCACTTTGCAAGAGTAGCTATTAGGGAATTCAAGCGATGGTGACGGGGTTAACTCCGTCACCATCAAAAGCTTTCAAGCCGCCCGCCAAGAGCCGCTATTCTGAGCGAGCTCCTAAGGGCCGGCGTTAGCGGTAAACGGTCATTAGGTAGGCCGCACTCCGTGTTGTCCCAGGAATAGGTGGAGTTGGGCAGCGTGCTCTTGCACATGGCGCATGGTGTACAGCAGTAGTTCGGCAAAGGGGATCTCTCCCCAGGGGAACCGGCACACCCGGTTAGCCTGTTCGACTGAGAGAGCGCTAATGGTGTCCCGGCACTTTTCGCGGCAAGTTTTCAGGTAGCCTAGCAGTTCTTCGCGCGTATAAGTCCGCGGCAGAACCTCGTTTGCCTCCATCTCGACCAGGTCAAAAGGCTCAGGCGGAGCAAAGCCTTCTTCCGCCCCGGTTAAGTAGAGGTCCAGCCAGAAGAGCGTATGGTAGCACAGATACCAGTACGCCGAGAAACCGGTGGCCACCCACTGGTCTGGCTCGTCTTCCCACAGGCGCTCTTCCCAGAGTTCGTCTGGACAGTGGCGCAGCGCATCGCCAAACGAGTCGAGGGTGACTGCAAACTGTCGCCAGACCATCTCGTGATCAATGATGCTCATCACTTTACCTCATGACTCGTAGAATAAATGCTTGTTTGTTTACTCTGGAATAGGCTGCCATTGCCATCTCCCCGCCTGACGGGTGATATGCCCTAAACTGGGAAATGGCGGAAAATGAAAAGCCAAAACGAGAGCGTTTTTCTCCACCGCTCGTTGATACAGGGCTTGTCTGGTCACAACGGTCTGCTCCGGCAGTTGGTCAAATCGAGCATACCACTCCGGATACTCAATTTGGATCGGATGGGCGGTCGCATCGACCAGATGAAGGAGGTATTCTCCCCGGGACTCAACTTCAACAGCCATGTGTCCGGCGGTATGACCCGGCGCGGCCACCACCCGAATCCCAGGTACAACTTCCTGTTCCGGGTCAATGACTTTGAGTTTGGGCCTCAGGGGGAGAAGTTTCTGCCGGGCCAGATTGGCCGCCCAGGCTGGAACTTTTGCCAGATTTGTCTCGCTTCCCCAGAAATCCCACTCAGTCTGCCCCATATAGTAGGTCGCCTCCGGAAAGGTCAACTGACCCGCGCCATCGACGCCACCGCCGATATGGTCCGGATGGGCGTGCGTCAGAATGACGGTGTCGATAGCTTCAGGCTGAACCCCTTCAGCGCGTAAGAGGGGCAGTAACTGCCCGCCGTTTTGGCCAACCGGGCCGAACCCTGTGTCAACCAGCACGACATGCGTGGGGGTTTTGACCAGCAAACAGGTCAAGGTCGAGGGCAGATGCTCGGGTTTAAGACCATGGTGGTGCAGGACTTGCAGAAGTTCTTCTGCCGGGGCGTTGGCGAATAACATCGCCGCATTGGCGATGATATTGCCGTCGTTAAGGACCAAACACTGAAAATCTCCAATATTGAAACGATAGGTGTCACCCATACTCTTACTCCTTCCGCATCCTCATCTGGCTACCTCCCTTTCAAAGCGTGATGACTTTGCCGGCCCACCACTGAGCCTCGATGATGTCGGTCATCCCCCCGACGATGCCTCCTTGAACGGGTCGAGTATAACATGCCGTCGTGCCCTTGTAAATTAGTCACTTCATGGCCAGAGTTGACCCAGGTTAAGAATCAAGTTCTGTGGCGTTAAGATTTGGTCAATCGCCTGGTAACATTCCAGCAACCCCCCCTGAACAATTGAGTTAAATGGAGGCTATTGATATAGACTTGATCTCGCGGTAAGCTGGGCTTCGTCCAAACCATTTTAATTTTATCAGAAACTTCAAGCAGGAGAAAAGAATGAGACCTTTAACCGTCTTTGTCTGCCTGGTAGCCTGGCTAGCGCTGGCAGCCTGTGGGGGACAACCCGCGCCCGTCGAGAGCGCCCCCCCAGCCGAAAGCGCCGCCGTCGAAGCTGAGCCGGTGACCGAGACCGCTAGCCAGGCGGTCGAGAGCGAAGCCGTGGCTGAGCCGGCCGCCTCCGCCGACTTGACTGCCTTGAAGCAAGCAGCCTTAACGACCTACGCCGACATCGTTTTTGCCAGCTACGAAGACTCGTATACACTGGCGGTGGCGTTGCAAGAAGCCATTAACGCCTTTGTCGAAAACCCAAGCGAGGAGACTCATCAGGCGGCTCAAGAAGCCTGGCTGGCCGCTCAAGAACCCTACGGCCAGACTGAGGCCTATCGCTTCTACGGTGGTCCGATTGACGATGAAGATGGCCCGGAAGGCTTGCTTAACGCCTGGCCGCTGGATGAGAACTATGTGGATTACGTTGAAGGCAACGAAACCGCCGGCATCATCAACAATGTTGAAGAATATCCGGAGATCACGCCCGACCTGCTGGTGTCGCTGAACGAGGCCGGCGCGGAAGAGAATATTAGCACCGGCTACCACGCTATCGAGTTTTTGCTCTGGGGCCAGGATTTTTATGAGGATAGCGCCGGGCAGCGGCCCTACACCGACTACGTCGACGCGCCCCACGCCGACCGCCGCGCTGCTTATCTCACCCTGGCCGCCGACCTGTTGGTTGGCCATCTGGCGCAAATGAAAGAGGCCTGGGACCCCGCGGTCGACGGCAACTACCGGGCCGACTTTTTGGCCAAAGATCCCGACGCCGCTTTGCAAGATGTTCTGACCGGCTTGGGCGTGCTGAGTAAATCAGAGTTGGCCGGGGAGCGGATGTTCACCGCCTACGATAATCAAGACCAGGAGGATGAGCACTCTTGTTTTAGCGACAACACCCACCGCGACATCATCACCAACAATCAGGGCATCGTCAACGTTTACACCGGCACCTATACCCGCCTCGACGGCTCTACCGTTAGCGGCCCCTCCCTCGCTGAGGTGGTGGCTGCCGTCGAACCCGACCTGAACCAACAAGTGCTCGATTTGCTGGACCAAAGTGCGGCCCAGGTTAAGGCCATTCACATTCCGTTCGATCAGGCCATCGTTCTGCCCGACGAGCGCCCGGCCGTGCTGGAAGCGGTGATGACCCTGCAGGACCAAGGCGACAAAGTAGCCGAAGTCGCGGCCGCGTTGGGCTTGACCATCAACACGGCGCTGCCGGAGTAGCGGGGCGGTAGTCGGATGTCGGTAGTCGGTAGTCGGTAAGCGGTAGGCGGTAGCCGGAAGTCTGATGTGACCGACGGTTGATTGCAGTTCTGCGGACTACGAACTACGGACTACGCCCCACGTTTCACGTCGCGGTCCGGGGTCCGGGCTCATAACTCTCGAAGAACAGGCCACAATGCCAAAACACTTTTGCCTATACTTTCTTAGTTTGATGGGGCTAGGCCTTTCTCTGCTGGCCTGCCAAAGCGGTGCCGCTCTGCCCGGCCCAACGCCGACGGCCGCTCCGGTGGTAATCGCTGCCGCCTCGACCGAGGCGCCCTTCAATCCGGCCCTCTCCGGCGGCCAGACGACCATCTTCAACACCACGCCCAACGCCTTCGGCCAACCGGCCCCCGGCCTGGAACGGATGGACGAGCTGTTCTTCTTTGTCGGCAATTCGTTTTTTAATCAGAATTGGGTGATTGCGCCCGCATCGACCACGGCCCGCGATGGGCTGGGACCGATGTTTAACTCGCGCTCGTGCGCCGGCTGCCACTTCAAGGACGGCCGCGGCCGGGCCCCTAACGTCGACGGCGAGTCGCCGACGGGCTTTCTCATCCGCCTCAGCATCCCCGGGGCGAGTCTCCATCACGCGCCCGTGCCGGAGCCGACCTACGGCGGCCAGTTTCAAAATGAAGCGATTATGGGCGTCCCGGCCGAGGGCAAAATCAAGATCGAGTACCAAGACGTTGAAGGCCAATTTGGGGACGGCAGCACCTACAGCCTGCGCCAACCGACCTACACCTTGACCGACCTGGCCTACGGCGAAATGCACCCGGAGGTCATGCTTTCGCCCCGCGTGGCCAACCAGATGATCGGCCTGGGCCTGCTCGAAGCGGTGCCGGAGGCGACCCTGCTCGAGTTGGCCGACCCGGCCGACCGGGATGGCGACGGCATCTCCGGCCGGCCCAACTATGTTTGGGACGCTTACAATAACCAAATGGCGATCGGCCGCTTCGGCTGGAAGGCCAACCAGCCGCATCTGTTGCAGCAGGTCGCCGGTGCGTTTAACGGCGATATGGGCATCACCACCGACCTGTTTGCAACCGACAACTGCGCCGCGACCCAGCCAGAATGCCAGGCAGCCCCTCACGGCGGCGCCCCGGAGATCGCGGCTGATGATCTTTTGAAAGTGGTACTCTATGCCAGCGCGCTGGCGGTCCCGGCCCGGCGCAACCTCGATGACCCAGTGGTGCGGGAGGGTGAGGCCATTTTCGCGGCCGCCAACTGCACCGCTTGCCACTCGCCCGTCCTGGAAACCGGCGTCCACCCGACCATCCCGGCCCTCTCGTATCAAACGATTCAGCCTTACACCGATCTGCTGCTGCACGATATGGGCGATGGCTTGGCCGATCACCGGCCCGATTTTCAAGCCAGCGGCAGCGAGTGGCGCACCCCGCCGCTATGGGGTATCGGCTTGTTCGAAACGGTCAACGGCCACACCAACTATCTGCACGATGGCCGGGCCCGCAACCTGATGGAAGCCATTCTGTGGCACGGCGGCGAGGCCGAAGCGGCTAAAGAACACGTCCTCGGCCTGTCCGGAGCCGAACGAGAGGCGCTCATCGCCTTTTTGAAGTCGCTGTAGCGATTTGCGATTTCAGAGAACAACAGGCTGGTCAATGTGGCTTTGTCGAGATTTCTCCGCCTCCGGCTACGAAATGACAAATTGAGGTAGAAGCGCGATGGTGATAAAACGTGGGGTGTTGTTTTGGCTAATTCTTGGGGTGTTACTGGCTGCCGGGTTGAGCGGCTGTGCGACGGCCGAACCGCAAGCAGAGGCGGCTCCGGTTGAAACTGTCACGATCGCGCCAACCCAACTCCCTACCGATCCACCCCCGCCGACTGATCCGCCGCTCACCCCCACCCCGACTGGCGACGGCTTCGACCGGCGGGCTATGCTGGCGACAGTGGTTGAGACGAGCGTACTGCCCCTGCACCGCCAGTTCGCCGGCGAGGCTGAGTCGCTGGCCCAGGCTGCCGCCGCGTTTGAAGCGGCGCCCACGGTCGAGACGCTGGCCGAGCTGCAAGGGCAGTGGCGCACCACCGCCGAGGCTTGGGCCGCGGCTGAGCATTTAGGCTTTCGCTTCACCATGACCCTGCACACGCCCATCAAAAAGTGGCCCATTAACACCAGCTTCATCGAAAAGTTCATTACCGAAGAAACCGATCCCATCGACGAGCCGTTCATCGAGTCGATTGGCTCAACCTCGAAGGGGTTGACGGCGATCGAGTACCTGATCTTTAGCGCTCCGCCCGCTGAAACCGTGGCCGCGCTCACCGCCGAACCCCGACGGCTGGCTTATCTGGTGGCCCTAACCGAAAATCTGGCGCGCAAGGCCCGGGAATTGGAAGCTGTGTGGCTGCCCGAAGGCGACAATCAAGCCCAAGCCTTCATCGAGGCCGACTTCAGCGGCAACGACGTGCAGGGCTCGCTCAATATGCTGGTCAACGAGATGATCGCCGCCCTAGAGACGACGACCAACAGCCGGCTCAACTACCCGCGCAAGGGCACTTACGGCACGCCCCAACCCGAGGCCGTCGAGTCGCCGTACGCCCAGTATTCGGGGCCGTTGATCGGGGCGAATTTGCGCGGGGTGCAGCAAACGTTCAACGCCGGCCTGGCCGGTTATCTCGATTTTTTGCAATCCGATCAAAGCGACCAGCCGCTGTCGGCCACGATCAACGCTCAATTTGAGCAAGCCGTTCGCGCGGTCGAGGCCATTTCCCCCTCGCTCCAAGTCGCCGTCGCCGATGACCCGGCTACGGTCGAGCAGGCTTACAACGAGGTTAGGGCACTGCTGGTGCTGTTTAAAGTGGATCTGGCCAACCAAATGGGTGTCACCGTAACCTTCAGCGACAATGACGGCGATTGAAACGCTGCTTAGACGCCTGCAGCACCCCACCGACAATCTGCCCCTAGTCGTCTTTCGGGTGGCCTTTGGCCTGCTGATGTTCGCCGGCACCGTCCGCTTTGTGGCCAACGGCTGGGTCGAGGCCTTTTATGTGCAGCCGGCCTTTCACTTTAGCTACTACGGCTTCGGCTGGGTCAAGCCTCTGCCCGGCCCCTGGCTGTACGTTGTCTATGCGGCGGTGGCCCTGCTGGCTCTGGGCGTGGCGGTGGGCGCCTTCTACCGGGCCAGCATCATCGGCTTCTTTCTGCTCTTTACCTACACCGAGCTGCTCGATAAAACCTACTACCTCAACCACTACTACTTCATCTCGGTCTTGAGCTTTTTGATGATCTTCTTGCCGCTGAACCGCCGAGCGGCGGTTGATGGTTTGATCTGGCCGGCCCTCCGTAGCGAGGTTGCCCCGGCCTGGACTCTGGCCGCGCTGCGCTTGCAGCTCGGCCTGGTTTATTTTTTTGCCGGCCTGGCCAAACTCAACCCTGACTGGCTGCTCCAGGCCCTGCCGCTGAAAATCTGGCTGGCCGCCAAGGCCGACTTTCCCCTACTCGGCCCGCTCTTCGAGGCCGGCTGGTTCGCCTACGCAATGAGTTGGAGTGGCGCCCTGTACGATTTGAGCATCGTCTTTTGGCTGCTCTACCGCCCGACCCGCCTGCCGGCCTATCTGGCCGTCATCGGCTTCCATCTGCTGACCGGCCTGCTCTTCAACATCGGTATGTTTCCTTATATTATGATCGCCTGCACCCTGGTCTTCTTCTCAGCGGATGAGCTGGGATGGGTGAACCAAGGATTTCATAAAGTCAAGACAATAGGCCGCCAATTCTCGGGGCACGTGGAACGTAGAACGTGGAACGTAGCGAGTCATGATCACACCTCACGTCCCACGTCCCACGTTCCACGCCCCACATCCTTAAAAAAACTCACGCAGCCTACCATCTTTGTAGTCCTGACCGCCTTCTTCGCTCTCCAAATCTTGCTGCCGCTGCGCCACTGGCTTTATCCCGACAACGTCCTGTGGACCGAGGAAGGCTACCGCTTTGCCTGGAAGGTCATGCTGGCCGAAAAGACCGGCCACGTCACCTTCACCATCACCGAGCCGGCCTCCGGGCGAAGTTGGGATGTTTTTCCGGCCGCTTATTTGACCTACCAGCAGGAAAAGCAGATGTCGTTTCAGCCGGATATGATTTTGGAGTTTGCCCACTATCTCGAGCAGCAGTTCCGGCAGCAAGGCTTCGCCGATCTCGAAATCCGGGCCGAAGCCTATGTGAGCCTCAACGGCCGGCCCAGCCGCCTGCTGCTCGACCCCACGGTCGATTTGACCCGCCGGGCCAACACCCTGGCTCACCAGGACTGGATCTTGCCTTCGCCCTAGAAATGGTGCTTGAGACAAAATTTTCGGACGCGGATCATCGCGGATTTTCAGGATTTCTGGTTGGTTTCCTGAGAAAAAGCTTGATCCGCGTTCATCCGCGTAAATCCGCGTCCTACTTTTCTTGTCGATTTGAGATGAGCTTCAGTGGCCGATTACGCTCAGTTTTTAACCCAGCTCAAGCGCGCTGATCTTGACCTGGTCCACCAGGGGCTCGACTTGCGCTTTGGAGCCAACGGCTGTGCCCGACAAGCTCGCCGCGGCGGCGCCGCTGGCCATGCTCCAGCGTAGGGCGTCCGGCAGGGCCAACCCCTGGCTCAACCCCCAGACCAGACCCGCCACCGAGGCGTCCCCGGCCCCGATGGGATTGCGCTCCCGGATCGCGGGCGGCGTGGCCAGCCAGCTTTGCCGGCCATCGGATAGGAGGGCCCCGGCCCGGCCGAGCGAGATCAGGACGTGGGGCACGCCCAAGCCGTGGACAGCCGTCGTCGCGGCGGCCGCTTCCGTGGGTGAGGAAACCGGGAGCCCGGTGAGCTGTTCGGCCTCAACGCCGTTGGGCTTGGCCAAAAACGGCCCGGCCGCGCAGCCCAACTTGAGCGGGGCGCCGCTGGTATCAAGGATGGCCCGGGCATCGGCGGCCTGGATGCGCTGAATGATGTCGCCATAGATGGCCGGCGCTAAACCGGGTGGCAGACTGCCGGATAAAACCCACCAATCGCCCGGTTGGGCCAGCGCCTCAATTTTAGCCAGCAGGCTCGCCTGCTCGGCCGGGCTGATAGTTGGCCCGGCTTCATTGACCTTCAGATGATGGGCCTGGCTTTGGCTGACAATACTGACATTGGTCCGGGTCTCCTGCCCGATCTCGACGAAAGCGGTCTTGATCCCCAGCTCGGCCAGGCCGGTGGCGATCAGCCGGCCCGTGGCCCCGCCGACAAAGCCCAGCGCCACGCTTTCCTGGCCCAAGGCCGCTAAGGCCCGCGAGACATTAAAGCCCTTGCCGCCGAAATCCACCCGCTCCGCGCTGGCTCGCAGCACGGTATCGAACACAATTTCCGGCACGGTCAACTCTTTGTCCAGGGCCGGGTTCAAGGTTAAAGTGTAGATCATGATGACCAAAACCTCTCGATCAAGGCCTGCTCGGCCTCCGGTGTCCAGACCTCGTTGGGGGCCAGACGAGCGGCCACCTCGGGCAAGGTTGTTTTGAGCTGGCTGACGCCGGTTAAGGGCAGTCCACTAACTTGGGGAAAGATGACGACTTTGCCCGGATAGCGACCCTCCATCATCGCTTCCACCCCGTCCCGGGCGGCCTCGATCCCGCCGATCGCCGCCACGGAGCGGTTGGGGGAGAGTTTGCCGGCCAGCGTTTTGTCGATCACGGTGGCCTGGTCTTCCAGAGTCGAGCCGGAGGTGCCCGTAAACTGGGCGTTGTGCAGGTAGACGTGGCTAAGGTTGAGGGGAGCATAACTGCCGTTCGGCACGCCGGCAAATAGGACCAGCATCCCGTCGGGCGTCATCAAGGTGGCGGCCTCGGCCATAATCGAGGCGACCGGCACCGAGACGATCACATCGTCGGCGCCCCGGCCCTCGGTCAGCCGCAGCACGACGGCCGGCAGCGACTCCGCAGCGTCGGCCGCATTGAAGGTGACCAGGCGGGTTTGATGCGCTTCGGCCAGCCCGGCGAAACGGGCTTCGATCGCGGTCAACCGTTCCGTGTTCACGTCGGTGGCGATGATCAGGCGCGGGCCCTCCGGCAGCTCGATGGCCCGCTGGACGTGCATTTGGCCCATCGGCCCGCCGGCGCCGATGAAGAGGGCCACCCCACCCGGCTGAAGGTCGCAGCGATTGCGCGCCTCGCCATAGGAAGCGGTCAGATCGGGGCCGGGATTGCCCAAGTAGGCAGTGTAGTCGTAGTGGATGCGGCCGACATCGACCTGAACCTGATCATCCAGCGGCTCCCGCCCGACCATGTTGAAGGTGCCCCGCCGGGCGATCAGCTTGGCCGCCTCGCCCACCGCCCCCGCCGAGCGCGGATCGAGGACGATGATATCGTCGAAGCCGGTACCGCCGGTCAGTTCGGCTTTGAGGGCCGGGTAATCCGCCGGGGTAAGGCCGTTTCGTTCGATCAGAGTCGCGCCGGCTTGCGCGGCCGCCGGCCGGATTTGATCGAGCAGGGCCGCCGGAAGGTCGGTGACGACGATGGTTTGGGCCACGGCCAGCTCGGGACTGAAGCGGTAGGGCGCGTCATCCCCCGGCCGGCCGACCAGCCACATCAAGCCGCCAGCCTTGGGCGTCAGCCGGCGACGCTGGGTGTAGGCGGCTTCCACACAGGCCCACGGTTCGGTCAAGGCCGTTTCGGCGTAGCCCAGGTCGCCGGCAAAGGGCAGGACATAGCATTTGCCGTCGGCCTCCAGCACTTCCGGGCCGATGAGGTGATACTGGGTTAGCCCGCCGGGCACGGTGTAGCCGTAGGCCGTACTTTTGCCCTCGACATAGATATCGGGCTGGAGGGCCAACCGCTGGCCGGGCTGAAAGCGGTCGCGCAGCTGCTCGCCCACCTCGATCACGGTCAGGGCGGCCTCGTGACCCAGGCGGGTGGGCTCCGTGGCCAGGTCCCGGTTATACAGCTTGGGGTGCTGGCCGCCTTGTTTGATCAACTTGACGTCCGAAAAACACATCCCGACCGCGTCCACCCGGACCAGCAACTGGTCGGGGCCGGGTTTGGGGATGGGCGCCGGCTCCGGCTGGCCATCACGGCCGATATTTTCTAGCCCCGCGCCGTACATATTCCAGGCCCAGCTTTGCTCGGGCAACGGCGGCGCGGCAGAACGATATAAGTCAAACTTGGTAGACATAGTTTGCTCCCATAAGTCTTTGCGGCACTTTTGGAATTTAGGCGGGGATATCGTAAAACGTAAAACGTAGGACGTAAATTTACGTTTTACGTTTCACGTTTTACGAGCTTACCCTCAGTACCGCTGAATTTCCAAAAGCGCCCTCTTTTCTACTTGTCAATGCTTTAGGCAATCTATTGAACCCTGGAATTGGCCACAAGTTGGCGTACGGCCTGGGCCGTGGCGCATTGCAGGGCGGCGGCGGCAAGCTGTTGGGTGGTGGAGAAGGTGAGATCGCGAATCTGAGCCTTGACCGCCGGGATGGCCGGCACGCTGGCGCTCAACTCATCGACGCCCAGACCGAGCAGAATGGGGATGGCGACCGGGTCGGCGGCCAATTCGCCGCAGACGCCCACCCACTTGCCGTGAGCGTGGGCCGCCCGGGCCGTCCGGTCGATCAGGCTCAGCACCGCCGGATGGAGGCCATCGGCCTGAGCGGCCAGCACCGGATGGCTGCGGTCCATGGCCAGGGTATATTGGGTCAGGTCGTTGGTGCCGATCGAGAAGAAATCAACCTCGCGGGCAAAGGCCTTGGCCAGGAGGGCCGCGGCCGGAACCTCGATCATGATGCCCAACTCGACCGGCTGAGTCTGGAGTTCGGCTTGGATCTCGACCACCAGTTGCCGGGCCGCGTGCCAATCGTCCAGGGTAGTCACCATCGGGAACATGACCCGCAGGCGCCCATAGCCGGCGGCTCTAAGGATGGCCCGCAGTTGGGGTCGAAACAGGTCGGGCCGGGCCAGGCAGAGGCGCAGGCCGCGCTGCCCGAGGAAGGGATTCTCTTCCGGAGGCAGGGGTAGATAGGGCAGCGGTTTGTCCCCGCCGATATCCAGGGTCCGAACAATCACCGGTTGGCCCTCCAAAGCCAGGGCAATATCCCGGTAGACCGCAAACTGCTCATCTTCGGTGGGCGGGGCGGCCCGCTCAAGAAAGAGAAACTCGGTGCGGAGCAGGCCCACGCCTTCGGCTCCATAGGTGAGGGCCTGGCGAGCCTCGGCCAGGTTGCCGAGGTTGGCGACTACTTCGGCTCGATGCCCGTCGCGCGTGATCGCCGGTGAGAGGGCGGTGGCCAGGTGGGCGGCGCGTTGGCTTTGGTCCTGCTGCTGTCTTTGGCGAGCCAAGGCCAGCGCGGCTTCGTCGGGATCAAGATGTAACTCGCCCGTGTCGCCGTTGAGAATAGCCAACCGGCCCGCGGCCAGATCTAAAACCGCGGGGCCCGCCCCCACGATCGCCGGCAAGCCTAGGGCCCGAGCCAAGATGGCGGTGTGACCGTTGGGACCGCCGGTCGCCGTGCAGAAGCCCAACACCCGGTCCGGGCTGAGACTGACCGTATCAGACGGGGTCAGATCCTCGGCGAGGAGAATGACCGGCTCGCTGGGCAACGACAAACTTTGAGCCTCAACGCCCATGAGCCGGCGCAAGACCCGGTGGCCCACATCCCGGACGTCGGTCGCCCGAGCGGCCAGTAGCTCATCGCCCAGACCGGCAATGGTGGCAGCCGTGGCCTCGACCGTCGCTTGCCAGGCCTGAGTGGCGCTTTGGCCCATTTCTAGCTGGTCGGCCGCCCTGGCCAGGAGTTCGGGGTCGTCCAAAATGGCCAGGTGAGCCTCGAAGATAGCGGCTTCCGAGGCGCCAAGGCGAGCCAGCATCTCTTGGTGCAGCGCCTGGAGTTCACGCTGCGCCGCAGCGACAGCCTGCTGCAGCCGGGTTCTCTCTTCGGCCGGGCTGCCGGCTGCCTCGGCAGCGACGGTGGCCAGATCGAGCGGTTCGGGCCGGAAGTGGTACAAACCGCCGATCGCCAGTCCCGGCGCGGCCGGAATGCCGCGAACGGATCGGCCATCAAAACTATCTGCCCTTGAGGCGGGCGAGGGCGATACCTCGGTGGGGGCGGGGCTGACCGCCTCGACCGGTTTAGCGTGGCCATCATGACCGGTCAGTTCATCGCCCAAGCCGCTTTCAACGGCTTCTTTCAACACGCTCAAGGCTTTGTCTTCATCTGGGCCATCGGCCATAATCCGGATTTGCCCGCCCTGCTGCACCCCCAAAGTCAGAACGGAGATGACGCTTTTCGCATTGGCCTTCTTGGCGCCGTGCTGAACCCGAATATCGGCTTTGAACTCCTTGGCCGTGTTGACAAACACCTTAGCCGGACGGGCATGCAGCCCGGTTGGATTCGGTAGCGTTAACTCTATCTGTTTCATCCATCTTGCCTTTCTGCCTGAACCGCCCTTAGGCCGGTTCGGACTCTGCGTGGGGCCGGCTCAAACGCTCGATGATCAAGTGCGGATCGTTGGCTTCGACCAGGCGCTGGGCCTCCTCCGGCTCTTCCAAGACTTCGGCCAGGTTGGTCAGGATACCGACGTGCTCGTCGGCCGTGGCCGCGATGCCGATGATCAAGTAGGCGGTCTCATCCTCATCCCAGACCACCCCGGCCGGCACCTGAACCACCGAGATGCCGGTTTGCTTGATACTGGCTTTGTCGTCAAATTGGCCGTGCGGGATCGCCACGCCGTTGCCAATGTAGGTCGACATAGTTTGCTCTCGGGCCAGCATGCCTTTGACATAGGGGGGGGCGACGTAGCCGGCTTCGACCAAGAGCCGGCCGGCCAGTTCGATCGCTTCTTCCTTGCTGGCGGCTTGCGCATTTAAGAGTACGGTCTCAGGACTAATAATTGACATAGCTTCACCCTATCCCTTTGATCTCGTCATTGTTTTGCAGGGCCGTAACCACCTTATCAAAAGCGGGGATGTTCATAAAGTTATCAAACGGGATAATGACGGCCCAGGGCGCCTTCTCCAGGGCGAGTTTGGCCAAACCCTTATGCACAAAGACAATCTGCGCATCCTGGGGAATGGAGCGGGCCGGCGTATGCGCCACTTGAATCGGCAGGTTAGCGTTCTTAACCTTCTTCTTGAGTTGGTTGGTGACCATCAGGCTCGAACCCATCCCGGCCTCGCAAGCCACGACCATCTTTTTAACTTCAGCAGCACCAATTGATTTTGCCATGATTTATTCCTCCATACGGTCTGGACATTGACCGTCATTGTGATAATTATTCTTTGGTTAATTAGCTGACGATTGCGGCCGCGCCGCTGGGTTGCACTTCTTCTTCATCCCAACTCCACTCTTCTGCTTCTTCTTCCGAGTCGAATTCTTTAACCGGGTAGAGCTTCAAAATGAGTGAACCGACCACAAATGAGGCCACGGCCGCCAGCAAGACGCCGCCCAGCACGCCGATGTGCTGACCCCGGGGGGTAACCGCGAGGTAGGCAAAGATTGAGCCGGGGGAAGGCGTGGCCACCAGGCCGGCATTCATAATTACAAACCAGAGATTGGCCAGGATACCGCCGGCCCAGAGGGCCACAATCATAATCGGGTGGGCCAGGACATAGGGGAAGTAGATTTCGTGGATCCCGCCGAAGAAGTGAATGACGATCGCGCCCGGGGCCGATTGCTTGGCCAGACCTTTACCGGCCACCCAGTAAGCGAGCAGCAGGCCCAGGCCGGGGCCCGGATTGGTTTCGAGCAGAAACAGCAGCGATTTGCCGGTCTCTTGGACTTCGGCCACGCCCAACGGCGCCAGGATGCCGTGGTTGATGGCGTTATTAAGGAAGAGCACTTTGGCCGGTTCGATAAACAGGCTGGCCAGCGGCAGCAAGCGGTTGGCCACCAGCACTTCAACGCCGCGCCCCATGACGTCGGTCAGAGATTGGACCACCGGTCCCACCCCCACCAAGGCCCCGATGGCCAGGATGGCGGCTAAAATGCCGGCCGAAAAATTGTTGACCAACATCTCAAAGCCGGTCGGAATCCGATCTTCCAGCACCTGATCGATCTTCTTTATCAGAAAGCCGCCGAGCGGCCCCATGACCATCCCGCCGATGAACATCGGGACTTCAGCGCCGACCACGGCCCCGATGGTGGCTGCTGCCCCCACGACCCCGCCGCGGGTGTCATAAACCAAGCGGCCGCCGGCGAAACCAATTAGCAAAGGTAAGAGGTATTTGATCATCGGCCCTACCAACTCGGCCAGGGACTCGTTGGGTATCCAGCCGGTTGGGATAAACATCGCGGTGATGAGCCCCCAGGCAATGAAGGCCCCCAAGTTGGGGATAATCATAGCCGCCAAGAAACTACCAAAACGCTGTACTCTTTCTTTCATTGCAAAATCCTCCGTTTTGCACAAACTCATTGGGATTAACGCTTAATGGTTGTGCCTGCTTCCGTTTGGCCGAGTCTTGAGCTCCGGCTATAATCAACGACGCAGGCCCGGACTTCCTTGAGGGGAAGTTACGGCTGTCTGTACTACCGAGGCGCCAGTCGACCGCCAAGTCATTGTCTGGCGCCTCTTAATTTGGGTCGTTTTTTTTCATTGACACCTCCTTAGATTAAGGCCTGAGTCAGTTGCCGCACGTCCTCGGGTAAAAGTAAGGGATGGACTTGAATGACTCTAAGTCCGGGACGAGGGGGCTGAACCGGAACAGTGGAAATGAGCAGACTGACGCCGGCCACCCGCTCAGCCGAGAGCTCGCGCAGTGAAAGGACGCCGACAATATCCAGGCTGGGAAATCGCGCTTTGAGCCGGGCGACCAGCAACTGAGCCGTGGCCATGCCACTGGGGCAGACGATCAAGACCCGTTTGGGCCGGCTCGTGCTTTCCCGCAGAAAAGCTGCCCGGATCAACAGGGCTAGGACATCAACTTCGCTGGCCGGCAGAATAACGCCGGTGCGCTCGGTGACGAGATTGCTTAATTCGCGGGCAATGTGATACTCACGGGCGTAGCTATCGGCCAGGACCTTGTCGGAGCCGATGGGTGGATACCACAAACCAAAGCGTTGGCGCATATAAGCCGGAATAATGTGGGCCACCAGGCCGTCCCGCAGGGGAGTATCGTGCTTAAGGGCCGGCATGCTGAAGGCCGCCGCGACCTCCGCCACCAGGACATCGATCAGGTCGGTCAGAGCGGGATCGATTTCCAGATCGCCGGGCCAGAGGTTGTCCCGGACGCCGGCCAGCAAATGCATGGCAATGGCGGTAGTTTCGTCGATGAGCGTTTCGCCGGCCAGGTTGGGCCACATCAGGTGGGCCACTTCGGCGGCCACGCCCCAAATTTTTCGAGCTTGAAGCCAGGTCCGGGGTTCGGCTGAACCGTGGAGACGACAACCACCTTTTACCCGTTGGGCCTGAATTGCCAGGGCTAAAGCCAGATAAAGCAGAGCATCATCGGTAAAGCGACCACCGAGTTGGTCTTCGGCAAAGGCGACCCAGTCAATAGCGGTCTGGGTATCCCAATTTCGCACCACTTTACTCGACTGGTTAACGATGGGCAGGGAGGCGTTTCCCGCCAGGGAGAAAGTTAGGCCGGTGCCGTATCGCATCGCGGTCAGGGAGGCTTCAAACGGAACGTCGCCCCACAGTAAAGCGGCCAGAGCCTGGCGCCAGGCCCACTCCCGGCCTTCCAGGATCAGGCCGTAATTGGGCCGGCGAATGAGGCTAAGGTCAAACAGCCCTAGCCAGGGCTCTACGGTTTCCAGATCTTTTAGAATGGTGGTTCGAGAAACTGACGTTTTGTGTTGAAACCAGTTAAGGATTAAGGGTTCCGTGGCGGATAAGAGTTGGAGCGCAATTAGCCACTGCCGTTGACCGGCGCTGAGGATGAGTTGAAAATCGGTTTGGGTATTGAGTTCGCGTAGAACCTGCTGGCGCTGGTTGGGGGAACAATCGAGACTAACGCCGACGCCGGGTTTGGTCTGTAAAACAATATCGTGCTTGGCCAACCAGACCTTAATCGGTTTAAGCCGGTAAGCCACCTGGCGGGGGGAGAGATGAGCCTGTTCCGCCAAATCGGCCATCGCCACCGGCGTATCCGCCTGCAGTAAAAAGTTAAGCAAATTTCGTTGCTGTAGGGTGAGCGCAACCATCGATCAGTGAGCACCTTTGCTGAATGATACTATTGTAACCCACTTCTCTCGTTTGTAGCCGTTGAAATGACTTGTCTTCTGGGGTCAGGGGTTACGACAAAACTTGATCAATTAGGCTACGCTAACCTGGCGGGTTAATTCTTGAAAAAAGGTATCGATGACGACCTGAGCCGCGTTTCCCTGCACGCCAAACGCCAATTTCTGGCCCATCGGATCGATGGGATAGGCTTTGGCCATCACCTGGCAGCTTTCCGGCGACTGCGAGGTAACTTTTATTCGCAGTTGGCAGCGGTTGTTGAGCATCTGCTCGCTGATTTTTTTATTGAAATCGGCTTCAAGTTGCCCTTTGGCGGGGTTGGTTTTAGAGGATACTTTGCCGCCGAGTCTGGTTAGGATTTCCAAAGCCGAATGGCTTACCTCGGCGGCTGGAGAACTAAAGCTTTGTTGGTGATTCACATCATACGACATTGTATTGCTCCTTCAGGCTGATTATAAATTGTTAGCATAAGTATAGCAGCTTTTGTAAAATTAATCGGCCTAAATTAGCTTATCCTTTGTCGTTGGAGATCTGACAAAGCTTGAATTTTTCATGCCCTATTCGTGGTGCGCCATCCCCTCCTCCGGGCTTAATTCCGGGACGTAGGCATTGTAGGCCATCGTCACCCCCAGCGCGAAGAGCGCAGTCCCCACTCCCACCATTGACCCAATGACCACCGGCGCAATGAGCGCGATCCGGATAAGTATGGTGGCTACGGTGAAGCCCGAGTTTCTAAAAGCCACCTGGTAGCTGGAGCTATAGCGCAAAGAAAATAGAACGATCAAAATATCGCTGAAGATCAGGGTGGTGTAGAAAATCTCAAAAATAGAGGAAGCAAGCTTGCTGCCCGTGAAGTATAACCAGTAATTGTAGAGGCTGATGCCGATAAAACTGATTAACAACAACAGAGCGATCAATTTCTTGGCAGCGACAAAAGAAACCTGGTCTTGTTTATTGGTGGTAATCGGCTGGTGTTGCTGAAGCCGGTAGTAAAAACCCAGCACTACAAAAATGAGCAGAGCCCCCAGCGCCGGGGCAATGATCGAAACTAGGGCCGGCTCAACCTCCTGCCAAGTGAGGGGCTCGCCCAGCTTGGCGAACTCCTTGAACGTGTTACTGACCAAGATAAGGGACAAGACTTCAAATTGCTTGCCAACCGAGACGGCCACGGAGTGGGCCAGGCTAAACACCAGACTAATGACTTCAAAGACCAGCAGCAGGTTAAAGGCAAATTGGATCGAGACCAGATGGTTTGTGGGGATAACTTGAGCGAGATCAGCGGGCAGCCAGTTTAAGCGGTTGAGCTCGATAATAATATTGGCCATGATAAAACTGACCACCAGAATGGTGCCCACGTTCCTTTTACCGTTGGGGCTTTCCCAATGCTCTTCCAGCCAATCAAAGACTCGGCCGGGGTGGGCGAGCAAGAAATTAACCCGGGGAGGCCGGTTGGTTTGAGCAACTTCTAAGCGAGGCGTAGGCGTCTCTTGTACACTCATAAAGTTACCTCTTAGATTTGGCTGAAGCCGGATTTCGTTTAGGAGTTTCTTTGAGCTGCGGGCGTTTTGGCGTGAGTTGAGCTATAAATTTGCCTTAACAGCGGGGGTTTGTCAAATTTTTCACAATGTGAGCGGGGGACGCTCAATAGAGCAAGACCTTACAGGCTTTAGAAACCTGTAAGGTCTTGGATTTCAAAGCGCCGGAGGGTGATTACCCTTTGATGGTCAGCAAGTAGGCAATCAGATCGTTGATCTGTTCTTCACTCAGATCTGCGGCAAAGGTCAAGGGCATCAAGTTTTGGGCAAAGCCTTCGACCATGAACTCGTTCGGGGCTGTAATGGATTGGCGCAGATAGGCTTCAGCCGACAGGCCATCCACCCGGCTGCCGGCTCGATCCGCGATGCCGGCCAGGGACGGACCGACCAGAGTCACATCTGGCTCCAGAGAATGGCAGGTGGCACAGCCTAAAGCGTTGGACTTGCCGATGGTGGCTTGCTCGAACAAGGCTTTACCGTTGGCCGCGTTGCCGGCAGGCGTGGGCGGGGCCGCTTCAGCAGCCGGAGCGGCAGCGCCACCCCCGCCGCATGCTGTTAGACTCACCGCCAGAACAACAGTCAGAACCAAAATTAAGTACGATGGGTTTTTCATCAACAATCCTCCTTTTTTTGAGTAAATTTTTGGTCGCTATTGCGACCTTAAAATTAAACCGTAAAGAAAACTTGATGTCCCTCCGCTGCAGGTGCTACTCTCAGCCGCTGTGGCTGTGCTCCCCTCCCTCTTCCGGGTGCATCTCGCCGCCTGCCATACTCAACCAGTCACTAATCGCCGCCGAGAAATCGTGTTGAAGGCTGTGGGCTTCGGCGGCCAGCGGAGCCGCGGCGGCAACATCGCCGTCGGCCAGGGCTTGCTGATATTGGTTGAGCAGGTCCGCCAGTTCCGCGGCCTGCGGCTGTAGCGCTTCCGGCCAAGCGGTCTCATTGAGGGTCCGGGCCACGCGCAGCACCAAGAGCGCATCTCCGGGGGTAATCTCACCCTTTTCGTCGTTGAGGCGTTCATCCATACCGTGGAAGCCAGCCGCATCCATCAGCAACTGCGTCGCGCCAACCTGGAATATCTCGGAGTCGGCCGCCATGCCGGCGAGCTCAGGATCGGATTCGCCGGTCAGCGCTGCCACTGCCTCGGAAAATTCATGTTGCAGGTCGTGGGCTTCCGTGGCTAAGGGCGTGGCGGCCTCTACCTCTTCACCGGCCAAGGCTTCGGCGAAGCCGGCCAGAACGGCTGTCAGGTCCTCGGCTTGGGGTTGTAGGCCCTCCGGCCACTCAACCCTGGTCATTACCCGGTTGAGGTGGCTAACAACCACGGCATCTTCGGGCTGAATTTCACCGCTGTCGTTCAGACGCTCGGCCATGCCGTGCAAGCCGGCGTTGTCGAGGAGATAGGTAGCCAGGACAACCGGCATAAGCTGCGGTTGGCTGCCGGTTTCCGCGGCAGCATCGTGACTATGATCGGCGTCGCTATGGTCTTGGGCGACCTCGGGACTGGGGCCCTCTTCATCGGACATCCCCTCTTCATTAGATGGAGCGTCAGATGGAGCGTCTTCTTCCATATTGTCCATGTCATGGTCCATGTTATGATCCATATCATGGTCCATATTGTGCTCCATGGTCATACCTTCTTTAACTTCAACCTGGATGGTCTGCGGGCCGGACTTTTCAAAGTTGAGCGTTAGATCGAACGTATCGCCCACGACCAAATCTTCTTGGATACCCAAGAGCATCACGTGCAGGCCCCCCGGCTCCAACCCCACCGAGCCACCGGCCGGGACCACAATTTTTTCAACCGGGCTCATGCGCATGACCTCATTTTCGTCGATCGTGGTCTCATGCAATTCGACGGTTTGAGCGACGCCGGTCTCGGCGCTGACTAAGGCATCGTCACTGCCGCCTTGATTCATCAGGGTCATGTAGGCAGCGCCATTTGGGATCGAGGCCCGGGCGAACGGGTCCATCACCGTAATTTCCGGTTCGGCCGAAGTTTCGGCCGAAGTTTCGGCCGCTGGCTCAGCCGGGGCGGCTTCCTTGGGTTCAGCCGGGGCCGGAGCCGGACTGCCGCAAGCAGCCAGTACCCAGGCCAGCATTAAGAAGCTGATCACTGCTAAGGTTATTCGTTGTCTCATTCTTTTCTTACCTCCTTATTTTTTTTCTTGATTTATTAACGACTTTCCCACACTAACCCCTTGGCCTGCCAGGGATTGGTCACGGGTTGGTTAAAGAAAATAGATCCTCCTAAATAGACGACGGGTAGAATGTAACCCAAGATTAGAATGGTCGTACCCAAACTGGAGGCCGCCTGCCAGACCAGAAACTCTTGGGGATAAACTTGAACGTTTTGGGGCAGCCCTAAATAACCCAGCCCAAACTGAACAAAAAAGGTCAGATTGGTGCCGAGAAAAAGAATAATGGCTGCGGCCTTGGCCAAGCCTTCCGGGTAGCGCCGGCCCGTGATTTTGGGCCACCAGAAATGGAGGCCGCCCAGAGCGATCATCAGAACCGCCATAGCGGCATAGTGTACGTGAGCGGTGACAAAATAAGTGCCGTGCAGTTGCGGGACCAAAGCCAAGGTGGACAGGATCAGACCCGATAGTCCCGCCACCAGGATCAGCCCCAGCCCGCCCAGGGCAAACCACAGCGGGCTATCAAATCTGATGTCGCCCTGATACAGCGTCAGCACCAAGCTGATGATGACGAGGCTAAAGGGAATACCCAGCAGCATCGAAAAAAATGAACTCGTAATCGTCAGCAGCCCATCCTGATCACTTGAAGCCAGACGGATGCCCCACGAGAACAGCCCTAAATAGCCGGTGATCATAAAGGCGGCGACAACCAGCCGGTACCCAAAAACCTGCCGTCGAGAAAAGGCCGTAATAAGCTCAAACAGGATGCCAAGGGCGGGTAAAACAACGGCGTAGGCGATTTGATTGCCGTAAAACCAGAATAGGCGCTGATACAAAATCGGATCGCCGCCTAACTCGGGGGCGAAGAGGCCGTGGCGGCTCTCGGTTAAGAGCAGGAGAATGGCCACAATCAACACCGGGGTACCGAGCAGCACCATGACACTGGAGATATAGATGGACCAGACAAACAGCGGTAAGCGAGACCAAATCAGCTCTGGGGCCCGCCTCTTGTGGATAGTGGCAATAAGGTTAACCGCCAGAAGAATGGAGGAAAAGCTTACCAGAATAATACTGGCCCCGATCAAGAGCAACTGCGGGTAGGCATAGTTCCCGCTGAGATAGATGTTTAGGGTCCAGCCGGTTTCAAGGCCGCCCTGTAACAGGCCGAAAAGCAACAGCATCCCGGCCAGCAAGTAGAGGTACCAACTTAGCAGGTTCAGGCGCGGAAAAGCCACATTCTTGGCCCCGATCATCAGCGGCACCAGATAGTTACCAAATACGGCGGGCAGCGCTGGCACCAGGCCAAAGAAAACCATTATGAGGCCGTGGCTGGTGTAAAGTCGTTTGAAAATGGGCTGGGTCATGAAATCCGCTGGGGGGGTCATCAACTCCAGGCGTAAAACAGCCGCGGTTAAGCCGCCCAAGAGCAGAAAGAGGGAGATCGAGCCGAAGTACAACACGGCTACCCGTTTATGATCCAGGGCAAACAGCCAGGCTTGAAGTAGATTGCCGGAGCCCGGTTGATCTCCCTCGCGCCCGGCCCGCTGGTTTTTATTTAACAAGGTCAAATCATCTATCACTTTATATCCTCTGTATACAATTTCACTCGTTATTTTTGGGTGCCTGCAAAATATAGGCCAGGTCAGCCCGCAACCCCTGCGGCTCAAAACCAAACGGGTAGGTGAGCATGATGCCTTCTGCCACCGTGGCCAGATAGACTCGGGCCGTATGGTTGACCAGATATCCGGCGGCTGACTCTGGGGCCTCTTCCTTCTCGGCATAAGCGCCGAACGATTGCATCACGGTTTCGATTTTGGCGTAATCGTCGGTCAGGCCGATGAAATCCGGGGCAAAGCCCTTGACGTACCGCTCCAGAACCTCCGGCGTGTCCCGCTCCGGGTCGACCGAGATAAAGATGACGTTGACCCACTCTCGACCTTCCAGTCCGTCCAGAGCCTCTTTCAAATCGATCATTGTGAGCGGACAGACATCGGGACAGAAGGTATAGCCAAAATAGATCAGGTTGATCTGGCCTTCGGTCTCACTAAAGCGAAAAGGTGCGCCGTTGGTCTGGGTTAACTCAAAGTCCGGCACGGCCAGGGGCGAGTCGAACCGGTTGCCGCTGAACTGATGGCCACCGGTCGAGGCCTGGCAGCCGGTTGCCAACAACAGAGCCGTCGCCAAAATCAGGATTCTGAGCAAATTGCTTGTTTTAAGCTGCAACTGAGTGTTCCTCTTGCCAACTTCCCGGCTGGGGGTCGGAAGCAATTCCGACCCCCACATTTGTCCGTTGAAGCCGCGGATCGAGGCGTTAATAACTCAGCACCCGGACGTTATCCGCAAACAGCGCCGAGCCAAGCAAATCCGGGCTGCTCACGACCGCTCCGTCGATCAGGTCCGCTTCGGTCATGCCGCCGACGTTCTTCATACACATCGGGCAAACCAAGACGGTGCCGCCGTCGGCTATAAAGGTTTGGAGCATCGCCTGGAGCGTTTGGCCGCTGACATGCACGTTTTGAGGGATGTTCTTGTCCGCCAGTCGAACGCCTTCCACATTCAAGAAAATGGTGACCGGCATGCCCTGTTCTTTCAACATTCGTTCGGCGAAGCTAATGGCCATAGCTGCCCGGTCGAGTTCATCGCTGGTGATGTTGACCAGCAGACTCTTGCCCTCGGCCCATTCCGCCGGCTCGGGCGCGGCTTCTGCTGCCATTTCCGGGGCGGCTTCTGTCTCAGGCGAAGCCTCTGCCTCCGGAGCCGGCGTCGCGGTCGCAGCCAGGGGCGCGGCAATGACGTCTTGGCTCAAGCGGGCTAGATTAATTCCGCCGGCCAGCCATTGTAAACTCAAAAATACAACAGCCGAGGTCAAGATCACTAACAGAAAATTCTGCTTTTTCACGGTTATCTCCTCATAATAAGTTCAACTTTAGGTAGGTAACGACCAAAATCGCCCGAATTTAGTCATTGCTCAAGGACGTAAAGACGCAGAGCGCAACACGGAGCCTCACAGCAAAATCCGGAAAAACAGGCTTAATCATCTCTGTGCCTCGCTACGAGATCTCAGCGTCCCTCTGTGTTCCAGCCAACGGCTTGAGGAACTACGGAGTCCAACTGAATGCGGGTGCCAGGACTATTCGTTTTTGCTTTTAGTGAATAAATTAGACAGCCAGAAGAAAAGGGCGGGGTGGTTTATCGGGCGGGGCCGAGCCGGTAGAGGGTTTGGCTAGCCGGACGCGCGGGAGCAACCGGCCCAGATACAGAACGAGCGGCAGCCACAGCGCCGTCCCGAAAAAAGAAAGGTGGCTCAAACTCGACAGGAGTGACTGGGCCAGACTAAATAAAAAACCCCGGTTTGACAGAGAGTCAGACTGGCCGGTAAGCTGTTGGGTCAGCCGGTGGAATTGAAGGGCGGCTAACTCCGCCGGGAACTCAGGCTGGAGCTGCGGCATCCGCTCAAATAGGGCGATGCGGTAGGGTTGGACCGGGTGAGAGAGGGCAAAAGAATTGAAAAAGGTTAAGGGAGCGAGGAAGCCGATCCACAGGATGAAAAAGCCGTAAGCTAGCTTTTTTATTAAATTGAGGGTCAGGCCAATGAGTCTCTTTTGGGTCACGGCAAAAGGGTGGCTACGCTAGGAATGGCGAGACTATAGTCACATTCGGTTAATTTGTCAAAATATTAAGCGCTGCCACTTGTTCGCGTCGCTGACCATCAGCTCGAGCCAACGAGTTGGCTTCTGAGGCCGTGGCCGCTGCCCCAACGGGCTCGCTTACTCGGCTGCCGTTTCGCCGGCCAACTGGGTTTGGCGGAAGGTCCGCACCCGCGCCTCGCCGCGCGGGGTGAGCGAGATCCGATCGCCTTGAATCTCTACCAGGTTGCGGGCCCGCAACTGGGCCAAGACTCGCTTCATCTTGCCGGCTGACCAGCGAAAGTGACGGTACAGCGTCGAGGCCGCCAGCTCCTGGCCCTGGTTAGGGCGGCCTTGATGGTGGAAAATGTGACCGAGGACCACTTGATTGTCAAAGCTCCGGCGCTGGCGGTGGCGGCGGATCAGAGTCGAGACCAGGCCATATTTCGGTGAAAAGATCCAGGCGACGAGGAAGAAGAAAAAGAGCATCAGCACCATCGAGGCCGAGATGGAAGAGTCCCAGCGCTCCAGCAAAGTTAAACCAAACAGTTGATTGAAGCCGGCCAGGATCTGACCGACCTGGATGAGGCCCAGGAAGCTGCCGCGAGCCAAATCGTAGCCAAAGTAGGCCCCGGCCGCGCCGATGAGCGAGCTAAAGAGCAGCATGCGCGGTAGGCGGTCGGTCAGGAGGTAGGCCGCCGCCGGCGGAATGATGAAAAAGGCGATGACCAAAATCGAGCCGACAGCATCGAAGGCGCCGACCGCCACCAAACTGACCATGACCATCAGCCCGTAATTGAGTAGGGTCGGACGGAAGCCGAGCGCCGCGGCCAGACCGGCGTCAAAGGTCGAGAGTTTTAGCTCTTTATAAAACAGCCCGATAAAGCAGAGCGTGAGCACCGCCATCACCGCCATGACCGTAATCGATTTAGGCCAGAAGATTAGCCCCGGCTCGGTTTCGATCAGGCCGGCTTGCCAGGCCTGGGCCGGGCTGTACCGGCCGCAGTTGGTGCAGATTTCGGTAAACTCAGCCCCGGCGTCGCGCGGGCTGATCCCCAACGTTCGGCAGTTGGTGCATTGCCGGGTCATCTCCGCCCGGGGGTCGTCAAGCGTAATCGTCACGCTTTCGCAGTTGGCCAGGCAGTGGCTGTTGGTATTGGCCCAAGCTACCCCAATTTCGCCGACCATAACCGCGTCTTCGTCCAGATGAACGTCATCCACAAAGCGCGAGACCAGGATCACCGCCAGGGCAAAGAGGAGCGGAAAAGCAAGACCCAGGGCCGCGTCCTGTTTGACCAGCCCGGAACGGTGAATCAATTCCGTCAAAATCACCGTGGCCACCCCGGCTCCGGCCGCACCGATAATCAACCAGGGCGAAGCCATATCTGGCTCCCGGCCCAGCAGGGAGGCCATGACCATAAAGGCCACCACAATGCCCAGCAGCACGGTGTGGCTGATGGCATCACTGGTCAGGGCCATGCCGCGCAGCAGCAAAAAGGTGCCCAGCAGCGCGCCCGACACGGCAATCAAACTGCCGACAATGGTGGCAGTGGCCTGCGGATCGCGCAGAAACGCGTTCAGGGCTTCATCGCTCACAAAATTCAACAGAAACTGGATAATCAGTTGCTCAAGTTGAAACATCAGGCGGCGACTCCTTCTAACTTGCGTTCCAATTTTTTCAAGGCTTCGCCGGGCAGGAACTGGCGAATATCCTGCTGGCGATCCTCGGGCACCAGCGGCAGGGCCAGCTCGGCGCCGTACTGCCGGTAGGCCGCCCACAAGCGGCGGTTCGTGGCCTCGGCCGCGGCCAGATCGAGGCCGGCCGCTGTCAGCAGCCAGGCTTCGCCCTGAGGCTGCACCAAACCACGCCCGGCCAATTGCCGCAGGCCTAGCTTGGCGGTCGCTCCGCTGACCCCGACCAGAAAAGCTTGCGGCACCGGCGTCGTGGGCGAGCCGTGATCCAGCGCATAGCGGTATAGATCGCGCAGCACGGTTTGAGCCGCAAAGCGACGCCGGTCGCGAAGCTGGCGCAGCCGGCTCCAAACCAAGCCCCGGCCCGGCGCAAAGGCGATCGACCCCAGCACGATCAGGAAGGCGACCACGATAATCAACGGGCCGGTCGGGATGCCGGTATCGACGGCGCTGATGACGGCGCCGGTACCGCCGGCAAACGCGCCAAAGACAGCGGATAGGATGATCATCTGGTCGAGCTTGTTGGTCCACTGGCGGGCGGCAATGCCCGGCGCAATGAGCATCCCGACCATCAAAATAACCCCGGCCAACTGAAGACCGAGCACAATCGCCACCACAATTAAGGTGGACAGGGCCATACTGAGGATGTTCACCCGGAAGCCGTTCGCGCCGGCAAATTCGGGGTCAAAGGTGATCAGCTTGAACTCTTTCCAGAACAACCCCAGGACCACGAAGGCCACCGCTCCCACTCCGGCGATCAGTTGGACATCCCCGGTCACAATAGCGGCCGCCTGCCCGAAGATGAAGGTGTCCAGGCCGGCCTGGCTGGCATCCGGACGGGCCTGAATGTAGGCCAGCAACGCAATGCCGGCGGCAAACCAGGCCGCTAAAACGATACCCATCGCCGCATCTTGCTTGAGGCGGGTCGTTCTGATGACGGCCTGAATGAAATGCACGCCCAGCCAACTGGCCACGCCCGCGCCAATGAGTAACAGGCTCAACTCCCGTCCGGCCAGCAAAAAAGCAATCGCTACGCCCGGCAGCGCCGCGTGAGAGAGGGCATCGCCCAGCAGGCTCTGCCGGCGCAGGACGGCGAAACAGCCCAGCACGCCGCTCACTACTCCCAGGAGGGCCCCGCCCAAGGCCACGGTGCGCAGGGTGTAACTGTACTCAACCCCCAAGACAAGCTGGCTAAAGGGCACAAATAGCCCCGCCAACAAGGCAATGATTCCGATCAGGCCCCAAACCCGTCGATCGTCGGCTGACATCCTGACCATAGCTAGCCTCCCACCAGCGGTACAGCTTGAGCGTGGGACAGATATGCCACGCGTCCACCGTAGGTCTGGCGCAGGTTTTCCGGGGTGAAAATTGCGGCGGTGGGGCCGCTGGCAATCACCTCCACGTTGAGCAGCGTCACCCAATCGAAATAGTCGGTCACGGTTTGCAAGTCGTGGTGGACCACAAGCACGGTTTTGCCCCGGGCCCGCAGCTCGCGCAGGATGGCGACGATGGCCCGCTCGGTGACGGCATCGACCGCGGCAAAGGGTTCGTCCATAAAATAAATGCGGGCGTCCTGGACCAGGGCCCGGGCCAAAAAGGTACGCTGCTGCTGGCCACCGGACAACTGGCTGATCTGGCGCTCGGCGAAATCCTGCATCCCGACCTGCTCCAGGGCGTGCATGGCCAGGGCCCGCTCGTGGCGGCCCGGCCACCGAAACCAGCCCAATTTGCCATACAGGCCCATCGTCACCACATCGATGACCGAGGTGGGGAAGTCCCAATCCACGCTACCCCGCTGGGGCACGTAGCCTACCAGGCTGCGAGCCTGTTCGTAAGGCCGGCCGTAGAAGCGGACCGTGCCCGCCGAGCGAGGAATCAGCTTTAGGGCGGCCTTGATTAAGGTACTTTTGCCCGCCCCGTTGGGACCGACAATGGCCATCAAGACGCCAGGCGGCACCCGCAAATCGATGTCCCAAATGGCCGGCTTGCTGTTATAAGCCACCGTCAGATCGTCGATGACCAGAGCCGCCTCTGAATTTTCATTAGCATGAGCTTCGTTCTGGCTGTTCATGATTTAACTCCCTAACGTCCCGCAATCGACGGTCAGCAGTTCTGCCGGCGGAGCAGGGGTGAGGCTCTCCGGCCAGGCCGGGATGGTAACCTCGGCGCCGGCGCATTGATATGACTGCAAGATGGTGTAGACGTTTTCGGCGATCATGCCCGTATAGGTGCCGCCAAAGGTGCCGGGTTCGCCCATCGCGTCAGAGTACAGCTCGCGTACGCCTACCCGAACCTGACCGTCATCGGCGGCAATCGCCGCTTGCACGGCTTCGATGGTGTCCGGTGGCAGACTGCTTTCGACGAACAAGACCGGAATGTCGTTGCCAATCACAAAGTCAACCGTCTCTTGTATGTCACCGACGCCGGCTTCAGCCTCGGTGCTGATGCCCTGAATTGCGGATAGACGCCAGCCAAAGGCCGCCCCGAAATACTGAAAGGCATCGTGCGAGGTAACCAACTGGCGTTGCCCCGCGGGCACCGAACTCATACCGGCCACCGCCCAGTCATACAGCGCGGCAAGTTGTTCGACATAAGCCACGGCATTGGCCTGGTAAGTGTCCGCATGATCAGGATCGATGGTGGCCAGGGTCTCGGCCAGCGCTTGGGTACTTAGCTGCCAGTTGCGCGGATCAAACCAGAAGTGCGGGTCGTCAACATTGACCAGCTCGTCTGATAGATCGAAGCCGCCAATCACAAAGCCGCTATCTTTGACCGGTTTGCTGAGGGCATAGATCAAGACGCCTTGCTCGTTCAAGGCTTCGAAGATGGCATCAAACTGACCTTCCAGGTGCAGGCCGCTGTAGATGACCATGTCGGCCGTGTTCATCGCTGCAATGTCCGCCTCGGTGGGTTGGTAGAGGTGCGGATCAACGCCGGCCCCCATCAGCGGCGTGATTTCGATGCCGTCAACGCCTTCGGTCAAAATTTGAGCTAAGTCATTGACCTGGGTCGTCGTCGCGACAATACGGAAGGTGCCGTCCTCTCTGATAGTTCCCTCGGCCAACGCGACCGGTTCAAGCTCCGGCCCGGTGGCGGCCTTGACGCTGTCTGCCGCCGCCGGCCCCGCCGAGGTCTCGACTTCGGGCTGGCTTGACCCCGGCGTTTGTTCTTGGGCGCAAGCCGTCAGGAGTAAACTTAAGGCGAAGAAAGTTAGGATTATAAGTAGGCCTTGTTTGCGCATGGTGATCGTATTCCTCCATTGTTTTTTAGCCCAGGTGGACTTGATTTTAGTCGTAAAAAAATAATAATTTAGCCTAGACTAAATTATGAAAACAATTATAATCTATCTAATTTTCTGTGTCAAGGGGATTCTGGGTCCAAGTTCTAAGAGCTTGGGGCAGATAGGACTGAGAGCTATGAGGTTTTGAACACCTCATAGCTCTTCTCAGCGTGCCTCTGGGGGCCGGGGTTGCGGCTTGTCCGCGGTGGGGGATTGACAAACTAAGAGAACAAAGTAGTATTATCGGTTACAAACATAAACCATCATCTATTTTTGTGTTGCTACTGCGTGACTGAAAAACCGTATTCCTGCACCGGCGATCACTCCAGCGAGATGCTGGCGAGGCTGGTGGCAGACCACCTCTTAAATGAAGAGACCGGCCATCGATTAGCGAAGCTATTCAAAGCCCTATCCGATCCAACCCGCTTGCAAATCATCGGGCTGTTGGCGCATGCCGAGATGTGCGTGGGCGATATTTGCCTGGCCGTCGGTAAGTCTCAGCCGGCGACGTCGCACCATCTGCGTATTTTACGGGAAGATAACTTGGTAAAAATACGCCGGGATGGGCAACATGTCCTCTACACGCTGGCCGATGACCACATCCACACCTTATTCCACCAAGGCTTAGACCACGTCACCGAGTAACACGGTTATTGGCTCAACCCTTCCACAAAGGTGTTGGTGTTGGACCGAATGTACTCGATAAAGGTCTCAGCCCCGCTGCCTGCCGGGCCTAACGAGCCGGTGTAGACAGTCAACAGTGCCTTGCCGGTATCTTGCGCTACTTGCCGAGACATGGTTGGGCTGACCGTTGTCCCCACGAAAATGGCCGGTACGTCATATTCGGTAATCGCATCCTGCAACGCGGCTAACTCTTGGGCCGATGGTTCGGCGTTGGTGCTGAACGAAGGGATGACGGCCCCAATCTGAGTTAAACCGTAGCGGTCGGCGTAGTAACCAAAAGCGGCATGGTCGGTCACCAGTTCCCGGTTCTCGACGGGGATTGTCTCGATTTGGCTCTGGACCCAGGCATCCAAGTTCTCTAATTCCGCCTCATAGCTCTCGGCGTTACTTTCATAAAGCTCTGCCTGAGCTGGATCGAGCGCCACCAGGGTCGCTTCAATATTGTGAACCATCGTCATAGCATGGTAAGGTGTGGTCCAGACGTGAGGGTCAGTCCCCGTATGCACGTGCCCCTCCTCGCCGTGAGCCTCTTCAGCATGTTCCCCAGCCTCGTGCTCTTCTTCAGCGTGATCGACGGCTTCCTCGGCCTCGTGCTCATGACCTTCTTCATTGTGAGCATGCGCGTCGTTCTCGCCAAATTCGCGGGTCTCAATACCGGCCGAGACCGGCACAATCACCGCTTGCCCCCCCGCATTTTCCAGGCTCTCCATCAGAATTTCTTCAGCGTTTAGCCCCACGATAAAAATCACGTCCGCATCGGCAATCATCGTCAGATCGCTGGGCGTGGGTTGGAAGGTATGCAGATCCGCACCGATAGGCATCAGGACTGACAGGTCGATTGCCTCGCCCCCGACATTGGCGGTCAGATCACCGAGGATACTGGTCGAGGCCAGGACGCGCAGCTTTTCCCCTTCGGCCAGACTGACCGGCTGCAAATCGGCCAATATCGTTGCCAGGTCCTGGCCGTGGTCGTGGGCTTCCTCATCATGGCTGTCAGCCGCTTCATCGTGCTCGTCGTGGTCCGCTGCCATAGCTCCGGCTTCTTCACTGTGCTCGTGTTCCTCACCAGCCGTCGCCTCCTCAACTTCCTGATGTTCCTCTGTTTCCGCCGGGGTGTCTTCAAGCGGCTCGGGGCCGGACTCGGTCTCCGCGACCGGCTCGGCCTCCGCCGGCGTCTCCGCCTCCGCCGGCGCGCCACTGTTTTGAGTTTCAGCCGGTGGATTGCCGCCACAGGCCGCCGTCAGAAGCACCATAAATCCCAGGATCAACCCCAAAATGATCACACTTTTTGTCTTAGCCACTTTTTTCTCCTTGTAATTGAGATAATTATGCATTCAGGATCAAAAATATAAAATGAGACTATATCTCATCTATGCTTAAAAAATTATTGGCGACTTACAGCCGCCAATAGTTTTTAGGAAATATTCTCAATTATTGAGAAAATTGCCCAATTGTCAAATTACACCGCCGCCTTGGCTCCGGGTTAGGCCCGGCTCCTTAGCGGGCCATGGCTGCTCGGACTGCCGGGGCGGCTCGACTATAGGTAAACCAGGTCGGAAAGGCGGTGACCAAGGCCGGAATGGCATCGATAATGACCCGGCCATCGTGCATCGCTTCTTCAAGCCGCACCCGGCCCAGCCAAATTTGGAAGAAGGTAGCCAGATCCGCCGTGATCAGCAGATCAATTTCAAAGCCGGGGTGGGTTAGACAGAGAGAGGTATCTGCCCGGGTCAGGACCAACCAGTAAGTCTCTACAAGCGCGCCTTTGAAATCAAACTGGACCACGGTGCGTTGCTCCGGCAGTTTGTCGGCGCAGACGCTGCTGCGCATCCACCACAGCAATAAAAGAGGGTCGAGATCGTCCGGACTTGGCTCTTCAAAAGCCCATTTTGCGCCCCACACCAAAAGCGCCTCAATCACCGTGCGCAACTCCAAGCCGGCTTGGGTCAGCCGGTACTCGGTTCGGCGCCAGCCGTGGCTTTGTTCGATTTTCTCAACCACCCCCATGCGCTGTAAGCGGCGCAGTCGTTCCGCCAACAACCCCCGCGAAATCCCCGGCAACCCCCGCTCGAGATCATTGAAATGAGCAGTGCCGGTCAACAGGTCACGCACAATCAGGAGCGTCCATCGGTCTCCCAAGATCTCGACGGCTTTCGCCATAGGGCAATACTGTCCATATTTGTACATCAGCTCACTCCTACTACGCCTAGAATAACATCGTACCACAGCGGTCTGAAAGTTCAATTTTTGAACTAGCTGGGGAAAAGTGACCTGTGCTACTCTGTTTTTAGGAAAGGAGAAACAAAATGAACGAGCAAGATAAAGGTCAAGTCAGCCGTAATGCCGCCGAGGTGTACGAGGCGTTTTTCGTGCCGGCCTTGTTTCAACCATGGACGAGCCGGGTGGCCGATGCGGCCAAGATCCAGGCCGGACAGCGGGTCCTGGATGTGGCCTGCGGCACCGGGATTCTGGCCCGGACCATTGCCGAGCGGGTCGGGCCGACAGGCTCGGTGGTGGGGCTTGATATTAATAAAGGCATGCTGGCGGTGGCTCAACAGCAAGCCCCCGGCATCGAGTGGCGGCACGGTTTGGCCGAGGCGCTGCCCTTTGACGATGACAGCTTTGATGCGGTGGTGAGCCAATTCGCCCTTATGTTTTTTGAGAACAAGGATGCCGCCCTCAGCGAGATGGTCAGAGTTTTGCGACCCGGCGGGCGGCTGGTCGTGGCGGTTTGGGCCTCGCTTGAAAAGACGCCGGGGTATGCGGCCATGACCGAACTTTTAGAGCGGTTGTTTGGCGATGAAGCGGCCAACGCCCTCCGGGCGCCCTACATTTTGGGCAATCCTGCCGATGTCCAGGCGTTATTGGCCGAGGCGGGCCTGACGGAGGTTGAATTTACCACCCAGACCGGGCTGGCCCGTTTCCCTTCGATCCAGTCGTGGGTCTACACCGATATCAAAGGCTGGACGCTGGCCGACTTGATCGACGAGGTCCAATACGAGCGGTTGCTTCAAGAGGCGGAAATCGCGCTCCAACCGTTTGTGACGGCCCAGGGGAGCGTGGCCTTTAGCGCCCCGGCTCACCTGGCAACCGTGATCAAATCTGCTCAAACTGGTGCTTGAGCTTGTCAAAACCAACGGTCTGCGCCAGGCTCAGCCGCATCTACCTCAGCTATTGAGCACATACGTCAAAGGACCGCTTTTGACAACGCTGCCTGGACCTGGTTCAACAGCTCTTGCATGGAAAAAGGTTTAGGCAAGAGGGCCAAATCGTGGTCCAAAAGACTATGTTGGCGCATCACATCGTCGGTATAGCCTGACATATACAACACCTGCATCGTAGGCCGCGTCTGGGCCAGAACTCTATATAATTCAGGGCCGTCCATATCCGGCATAACGACATCGGTGAGGAGTAAATCAATTATGCCGGGATGAGAGGTGGCGAGCGAAAGTCCCTGCTGCGGTCCATCCGCTTCCAACACGTGGTAGCCAAACGATTGCAGCGAGTAGGATACAAACTGGCGCACGTTAATTTCATCTTCGACGACCAACACCGTCTCGGAACCCGGCGTTGTGGCTGTTTTCTGCGGGACGGAAGTCTCAGCCAAACGAGGTGTTTCGGCAGCCGGTAAGTGAATTTCAAAGGTGGTGCCGTGCTGTAACTGACTGGAAACCGAGATGTTGCCCTCGTGCTGCTTGATAATTCCAAAGACAGTGGCTAGTCCCAAACCCGTGCCCCGGCCGCGCACTTTAGTGGTAAAAAATGGTTCAAAAATGCGCTCCTGGGTTTCAGGGTCCATGCCGGAGCCCGTGTCGCTGACGGTGAAGCTAACATAGGGCCCCGGCCGCAGATCGGGAAATTTGGCCGTGTTCGCTTCATCCAGCCAAACATTCGTGGTTTCGATGGTTAACTTGCCGCCGGTGGGCATGGCGTCGCGGGCATTAACCGCCAAATTAAGTAAGACTTGTTCCAACTGTCCCTGATCCCCTTTAATCGGGTACAGTGAGTCTGCTAACTCTGTGTATAGCAAAACGTCCTCACCGATCAAGCGTTGCAGCATTTTCTTAAAATCGGTAATGACGGTGTTGAGATCCAAAATTCGCATTTCCAACATCTGCTGCCGGCTAAAAGCCAGGATTTGCCGGGTCAGGTCGGCGGCCCGTTCCCCCGCTTGTTTGATCTGGAGCAAACTGCCGTAGAGTTTGTGCTCCTTTGGCGTCGCGGCCAGGCCCATATCGGCGTAACCAATGATGGGTACCAGCAGGTTGTTAAAATCGTGGGCGATGCCGCCGGCCAGCAGCCCGATCGACTCCATCTTTTGGGCCTGGTAGAACTGCTTCTGGAGCTGCTCATTTTCCTGGGTTAGATGGACGCCGGCAGTGATATCCCAATTAACGCCAATCATTCGCAGTGGTGTGCCAGCGGCGTTTCGTTGGACCAGGGCGTGGCCTTCGATAAAGCGGATCTGGCCATCCGGCCAGATCACCCGAAATTGGGGGTGAAACTCTTGCTCCGCGGCCACAGCCCTCTGCACGGCGGCCATTACGGCGGCCAGATCATCGGGATGGAGGTGCTTGGCCCAAACTTCGTACCGGCTGTCAAATTCCTCCGGCGAAAGACCGTACAGTTTATACATCTGCTCGTCCCAAATGAGTATATCCGTGCTTATGTCCCATTCCCAAATCCCGATCCCGGCTGACTTGGTGGCCAACGACAGCCGCTGCGCATATTCTTGCAGCCGGGCTTCGGCCTGCTTCCGCTCGGTGATATCCTGATGGTTGCCAATCATGCGGATGGCTTGCCCGCTGGCATCCCATTCAACCACCCGCCCGATGGTGTAAATCCAGCGGTAGTCACCGGATTTTGTGCGCAAGCGAAAATCATTGGTATAGGTGTCGGTTTTGGTCTGGAGCCAATCCCGCATGAGGGCTACCGCGCACGCCCGATCGGTGGGGTGCAAAAGATCTTGCCAGCATTCAAAGGAAGCGGGAAACTCACCCGGCTCATAGCCCAACATGGTGTAATAGCGAGGACTAAATTCCATCTGATCGGTGGGGAAGTGCCAGGACCAGATCCCGTCGGTGGTCGCTTCGAGGGTGAGCCGCAACTCCTGCTGGCTGCGTTTTAACGCCTCCTCGCCGGCCACCCGCTCCGTCATATCCCGAACCATCCCTAAAACCAAAGGCTGTTGATCTAGGTTAATCAGACCGGTGTTGATCTCGACCGGCACCAGGCCGCCGTCCCGGTGTTGATGACGAAACCCAAGAAGGGTTATGCCTGAATTCGCCCGCGCGGCAGCCTTAAACTCCATCAGGGCTCGCTCCACTTCCGCGGGTGGATGAAAATCAGTGATGTGCTTCTGTTTGAGTTCAACCACGCTGTAGCCCAACATCGAGGCTGCCCGCTGGTTGCAGTCGAGAATCCGGCCACTGACCGGGTCGGCCAGATAGATGGCATCGTTGGCGTTTTCAAACAGGGTGCGATACTTTTTTTCACTGTCCGCCAGCGCGGCGATGGCCTGTTTGTGGGCGGTCACATCCACAAAGGCGGCCATCATGCCGATGGGGTTCCTATTGGCATCCACAATCAGGTTGGCCGACAACTGGGCCTCAAACAGGGAGCCGTCTTTTCTCCTGCCCACCAGTTCTCCGTGCCATCGGCCCTGCGTGTGCAACGAAGCCGCCACTTTGGCCGCCTCCGCTTCCGACTGCCAAAAGGAGGTAGCCACTCGGCCCAAGACTTCGGTGTCGGTGCTGTAACCCCACGTTTCTAGGAAGGCCTGGTTAACGTAGGTCAGGTGCCCCTGCAGATCGGCCAAAGCGAT
>CALMIS010000117.1 GCA_937864185.1 uncultured Chloroflexota bacterium | reverse complement strand
CCCTCCAACCCTCCAACCCTCCAACCCTCCAACCCTCCAACCCTCCAACCCTCCATCCTTCCATCCTTCCATCCTTCCACTCCCTCCCCTTCATCTGCACCACTCTCGTCCCGCTCATCCGCCGCAACGGCGAAGAGATCGATCAAGTGCTCAACGCCCTCAGCGGCGGCTATGTCCCGGCCGGGCCGGCGGGCGCGCCGACGCGGGGGATGGCCCACATTCTACCGACCGGGCGCAACTTCTACGCCGTCGATCCGCAGGCGATCCCCAGCCAGGCCGCCTGGCGAGTTGGGCAGCAACTGGCCGAGGAGCTGATCGAGCGCTACCTGGCCGAGGAGAACAGCTATCCGGAAAGCGTCGGTTTGAGCATCTGGGGAACCAGCGCGATGCGGACCCACGGCGACGACATCGCCCAATGCTTTGCCTTGTTGGGCGTCCGGCCGGTCTGGCAAGCCGAGAGCCGCCGCCTGACCGGGATCGAGATTATTCCGCTCAGCGAGCTAGGCCGGCCTCGCATCGATGTGCTGATGCGCATCAGCGGCTTTTTCCGGGATGCCTTTCCCCACCTGCTTGAACTGATGGACCAGGCCGCCCAGCGGGTGGCGCTGCTGGACGAGCCGACCGAACAAAACTTCGTTCGCAAAAGTTTCTTGCGCGATTTAGCCCAACAAATTGCCGCCGGGCGCACCGACGACGAAGCGACTCGCCGGGCCAGCTACCGAGTTTTCGGCAGCAAGCCGGGATCGTACGGCGCCGGCATTTTGCCCCTCATTCAAGAGCAGAACTGGCAAAACGAAGCGGATCTGGCCCAAGCCTACATCAACTGGGGCGGCTACGCCTACGGCCAACAGGTCTACGGCGACGACGCCCGCGACGAGTTCAAGGGTGTCTTGGGCGGGGTGCAGATCGCGGTCAAGAATCAGGACAATCGCGAGCACGATATCTTTGACAGCGACGACTACCTGCAATACCACGGCGGCATGATTGCCACCATTCGAGCCCTGAACGGGCGCAATCCCAAGAGCTACTTCGGCGACAACAGCAATCCGGAGCGAGCGCAGGTCCACACCTTGCAGCACGAGGCCCACCGCGTTTTTCGCAGCCGGGTGGTTAACCCCAAATGGATCGAGAGCATCAAGCGGCACGGCTATAAAGGCGCCCTGGAATTGGCGGCTACGGTCGATTATCTGTTTGGCTATGATGCCACGGCCCGGGTCGTGGAGGACTGGATGTACGAGCAAACCGCTCAAACCTACGCCCTCGACTCGGCGATGCAAGCCTTCTTCCAGCAGAGCAACCCTTGGGCCTTGCAAAGCATCACCGAACGGCTGCTCGAAGCGGCCCAACGCGGTCTGTGGGCCGAGCCGGACGCCGAGACGCTGAACCAACTTCGCTCCGTTTATCTCAAGATCGATGAGGAGTTGGAAGGTCGCTAACCGTTTGGTTTGGGGCAGATCCCCAGAACACGAAAGGACGAAATTACGAAAAGGCACGAAAGGAAGGCGACCTTCGTGCCTTTTTAGCTTTTGTGGATTTCGTGTTTCAAACTTGCCGCTCTCCAGGTATAATCTCCCCGTAAAAAAGTCCTAAGGAGCTTTCAATTGCTGGCTAGATTACTGTTACTGTTTATCGTCGTTCCGGCGGTGGAGTTGTTTTTACTGATCGAGATCGGCCAATGGATCGGCACCCTGCCGACCATTGGCTTAATTTTTGCCACCGGCGCGTTGGGCGCTTTCCTGGCCAAACGCCAGGGGCTGCAAGTGCTAACCCGCCTTCAAACCGAGCTGCAGACCGGTCGCTCGCCGGCGGACTCGATCTTTGATGGCGTGCTCGTGCTGCTGGCCGGAGCGCTGTTACTCACGCCCGGCATCCTGACCGATATTTTGGGCTTCTTGTGTCTCATTCCGGCCACCCGCCGCCTTATCAAACAAGCGCTCTGGTCCCGAATTGAGGGCAAGATCCGCAGCGGCCAAATTTTTGTCGGGACACCCGGTCGCCCGTTTACCCGGCGAGAGCCGGACGATGTGATCATCATCGACTCTGATGATTACAAGACTTAGGCGGGCAGGGTTGTGATGCTTACACAACCCTTACAAACCTCTTAAATTGACTTTACGATCCCTCGCTATACTGACAGCCGTAAATCACCGTGAGAACATAGAGGAGTAGGAAATATGGAGTGGATTTTACAACCCTGGCCCTGGTACGTTTCGGGGCCCCTGATTGGCTTGATGGTGCCGGCTCTGCTGCTGTTGACCGGCAAAACCTTTGGGGTCTCCACCAGCTTCCAGCACATCGGCGCGATGTGCAGCCCCAAGACGAAGTTGCCCTATCTCAAGAACTATAACTGGCGTCAGGAGAACTGGCGGTTGGTGCTGGTCGTTGGGATTGCTCTGGGCGGCTTCATCGGCGTCAATCTCCTGTCCGCCGCACCGGCTCAGTTTTTGCCCGACAGCTACTACAGTTGGGGCGGTGTACTGCAACTGATCATCGGCGGGCTGCTGGTCGGCTTTGGAGTGCGCTATGCCGACGGCTGCACCTCCGGCCACACCATTATGGGCCTGTCAAATTTGCAGTGGTCCAGCCTGGTGGCTTCGATCAGCTTTTTTGCCGGTGGTTTGTTAATGGTTCACGTTTTGCTGGGGTAAAATAATGCTAAGACAACTTTACGTTCTGCTAATTGGCACATTCTTTGGGATAGTCCTGGTTAAGTCCGAAGTCGTTTCCTGGTTTCGGGTGCAGAAGATGTTTCGCTTTGAAGAGGCGCATATGTATCTAATCATCGCCTCGGCGATTGCGGTGGGGGCTGTGTCCGTCTGGCTGATCAAGCGCTTCCAAGCCACCACCATCGACCACGAACCCATCAAGATCAAGTCTAAACCACTCACGGCCGGCACGATTATCGGCGGGGTGGCCTTTGGGCTGGGCTGGGCCATTACCGGCGCGTGCCCCGGTCCAATCTACGCTCAGCTGGGCAGTGGCGAGTATTTAGCTCTGGTAACTCTTGCCAGCGCGCTGGCCGGCACCTACCTTTATGCCCTGCTGCAGCCCTATTTGCCGCACGAAATTAACTTCCGCCGTGACTCATCGGTGAACACGCCCGAAGGTCGGGCCGCTTAACGGCGCTGCCCTTCCTCACGGCTGCAAAGACCTATGAGGTTTTGAAAACCTCATAGGTCTTATCGCCAAGATTTGGGACAGACTTGGCAGTGAATTGCGCCTTGCCCCAGGATGCGATAAGATAATAGCAGCTTCCTGAACTCTGTCACAGGAAATGGTCAAAGTGAGGAGAGACCATGCATCAGGATGAAAAGTCACTGGTTGAAGCGCTCCATCGCGGCGAAAAACGCGCTTGCGATGATTTAGTTGAACGCTACCGGGATCGAATCTATAGCGTCGCCCTGCGCCTGACCGGCAACCCGACCGAGGCCGAGGAAATCCTCCAGGAAACACTGATCAGCGCCTGTCGAGGGGCCGAGGCTTTCGAAGGCAGATCAAGCCTGACCACCTGGCTACATCGGATTGCGGTTAATAACAATTTGATGCGCCAGCGTCGAAATCAGCTAGCCACGATTTCCATCGACTCGCCGGAAGGTGAGGATGGTCTACCCTCGCTTCAACTGCCTGATCAGGCGTGGAACCCGGAGCACGTCACGCTCACCGACGAACTCTATCAAAAAATGGATGAAGCGGTCGCTTCACTGCCGCAGCAGCTCCGCTCGGTCTTTGTCTTAAGAGATCTGCACAATCTTTCCACCAAGGAAGTGGCCCAGACTCTAAATCTATCACCCGGCAACGTCAAGGTGCGCTTGCACCGGGCCCGGCAACTGCTCCGAGAGCAACTCGCCGGTTATCTGGAAGAGCTGCCTGACCAACCTCTCGACGAATGAACGTCAAGCTTTCTCGCTGGTTCTCAGACCACTGGCTTTTGGTAGTCAACACCTTTTTCTTAGTTTATGCGACCCTACCTCTGGCCGCCCCAGTCTTGCTGGCCAATGGCTATTCCGGTCCGGCGAGTCTAATCTATCGGGCCTACGGTCTGACTTGCCATCAACTGCCTTCCCACTCTTACTTCATTGCCAGCCATCAGGTGGCCATTTGCCAACGTTGCCTGGCCGTCTACATGACCATGGCCCTGGCCGGGCTGATTTATGGCTTCAGCCTGTTCCGCTGGCCGGTCATTAGTTTCAAGTGGGTGCTGCTGTTTGTGATCCCCATTGCCGTGGACGGCGGGCTGGGCTTTGTAAGCCAGTTGTCGCTTTTTATCCCGCTCGTCGTATTTTGGCTCCTCGGCCTGACCGCAGCGACGTTGTTAAGCGTGTTGTTATACCGGCGCCAGGCCCTCACCTGGCAGGCCATTCTCTTCATGGCGGCCGGCCCGTTCACCTTACTCTATCTTCAATTTTTTGGCTCCCACGAGAGCAACTGGTGGCTGCGGACGATTACCGGCGCTATTTACGCCATCGGCGTGGTCTGGTTTTTTTACCCGGCGTTGGCCTTGGGCTTCCGTTCCGTCTCACCATCAAATCCCTCTCCCAGCGAAATCTCTCCCGAAAGCCACTTCTAAGTACTTTCGGGCAATTTTTTCGGTACTTTCGGGCAAAATTTGCCGCCAAAACTAAGTACCTTTGGCCCTACTCCTCCCCGTTTTCCTCCTTTATACTAAGACCATTAAGGTTTTAACAGTTTTAATTCCATTTACATTTAGTTACTTACCCAGCCACCATCGCTTGTTAAACCTAATAGTTCCTCAGACCAAACTTCATTTCTAAAACAAACAACTGATAACAACATAGACCCGTCAAAAGGAGAAACCAACGTGCTTCAACAACACATTGAGCAAAATATTTGGAAATATGGCGATGTGACCCTGGACGAGCAACAGCGCCGGGTCACCAGCACCAACGGGACCCATCCTCTGACGCCGATGGAGTGCCGCTTGCTTAAGGTGCTCATGCTTAACCAGGACCAACTGGTTCGTCGCGATTTCCTTATGAAAACCGTCTGGGAGACCGATTATCTTGAGGACACCAGAACGCTCGATGTTCACATTTCTTGGTTAAGGAAAAAAATTGAGGAGAACCCCCAGCGGCCGCGCTATTTGAGAACCGTGCGGGGCTACGGCTACATTTTCCGGCCCATGTAGCGATGATCATAGCTATCGGACCGGCTTTACATCATCGGCCGGTGCCGGCGGAGCAGCAAGCTGGGCAGGGCAATGCCGCCGGCAATCGCCATCACAATCAGAAAAGTTTTGAGGCTGTTGACGGCGGTTATCATAAACAGCGCCTCGGCCGGCGGCAGGTTGGTCGTAGCGAGCATCAGAATATCAATCATCGTCCTGAAGGCCAGGGCGCCGGGAATTAAGGGAATGATCCCAGGCACGATCAACACCGGGCCGGGGGCATGCCAGATCCGCCCAAAGATAATGCTCAAGAAACCAACGACGGTGGCTCCGGCAAAGGTCGCCGCTTCGATGCCGGCCAGGCCACTTTGCATGAAGATCGTCCGGACTGCGTAGGCGGCCGCGCCGTTCAAGGCACAGGCGGCTAACGTCCGCAGGGGGACGTTAAACAAAATGCCATACCCTAACGCGGCTACCCCGGCCCACATCAAGTTTTGTAAAAACGTCGCCCAGGCCATTGAACCGATCATACGCCCGTTACCCCGGTCAGGGCCATGGCCAGGATCAGGCCCAAGGCAATGGCAAAGATGATCAGGGCGCCCATCGTGCCCCGCGCTAAACCAAGGGAGATATGACCCTTGATCAGATCTTCTACCGCGTTAACAAAAGGGATGCCGGGGACCAGTAACAAGACGGCCGCCGCCACCGCCAGTTCCGGATGGGGACTAAACTGAAATAAGTTGGCCACTCCAACCAGCAGGCCAATGACAAAAGCGGTGATCACCACGATCAGCAAGACATTAAAGTGACGCCGAGTCAGCGTTTGACGCAGGAGCATCCCCGCCGCTGCCGCCACCAGCGTCACCCCGAAGACGGGCCAATCACCCCCCAGCAACCGGCTGAACGCGGCTCCGGCCAGGCCCACTGCCGCGGCAGTTAGCCAACGGTTGTAGTGACGGGGCATGGTGCTGATTCGCTCAAGCTCCGCGCGGACCTTCTGGCGATCAAACTTGCCTTCGCTGACTCGGTGGGCCAGATGGCTGAGTGCCGCCACGATAGTCATATCGACCCCCCCGCTGGTCACGCCCCGGATCTTGGTCCGAAAGTCGCCGCCGCTGCTATAGGTCACGCTAATTGCATTGGAAGAGACAAAGACATCGGCCGAGTCGCACCCCAGACCTGTCCCAATCGTGCGCACCGTCTCCAGGACTCGCTGGCTTTCCGCGCCATTCTGCATCAGCAGTTGCCCGGCCCACAACGCCAGATCGATCACGTCCGCCATGGCGACCCGGTCCAGCGGCGAGTTAGCCTCTTCCATTTCTCTCTCTTGGGCGGATGTCGGTTCGACTCTTGGTAAGACGCTCATAGCTCGTTGCTCTTGGAATACGCTTCCGGTTATTTTACCCCCGAAATGCCTGACCGTCACACCTAAAGCGACTGATTAAACAGGGCACTCCGTCACGCTGCCTGGGACTTGGGACTGACCACTGGCTGGAGGTCAACCGCACGCACAATCAACTGCGCGACCCCCTCGACGCCCCAACGTTCGGCGTTAATGACCAGATGATAATGCGCCGGCTCAGACCAATCGATGCCGTAGAAACGCCGCAGATATTCGGCTGAGGCCCGGTCTCGCCGGGTAACCTCTTCTCGCGCCTCATCCCACGTCCCAATCCTTTGGTCATGAACCCGCTGGATCCGAGTCTCGTCAGGGGCCACAATCCGCACGTGCAGCACTTCCGCTTTATCCTTTAGAACCACTTGCCCGCCGCGCCCCACGATAATCACCTTACCGCGCTCATAAGCGGCCTCAATCAACTGCCGGACGATAGTCAGACCATAAGTCTCATCGATCTCGATCGCGGCTCTTATTCGCTCACCGGCTGTGGACTCTTGCCAGGTTCCAACCCGGCCAAGGGGCCGCGGCGTGCTTCGGCCAAAGACTCGATCCAAAAAACTGCGGACTTGATATTTATCTTCTGAAAAATCGACAACTTCTGTGGTAGCGACCGCCGCTTCAGCGGCAACTTCGGCCATTAAATATTTATCAAAGAGACGATAACCGAGCAACTGGCCCACGCGAGCGGCTACGTCATCGCCTAGGCTGCCAAATTGCCGGGATATTGTGATCACAGCCATCATTTTCCTCCTCTTTCAAGGGACGGCCTGCCCTTCGAATTCAGTTTCATTTCAATTCTAATTTCAATTTTATAGGAAATGCGCGGCAAACACACCAGGTGAGATAATAGTCTGGGGGTTAGATAAAGCGAGAGGTTTAAGCCTGACCCAACGGATAGCCTTCGCGCGCCAAAATGAAAAACAACCTTGGGTAGGGGCGCAAAAATTTTACGCCTCTCCCCAAGGTTGTTGCCTCTTGCGGCGGGGGTGAGGTTGGCTAAGTCTGTCGAAACCAACCACCTTCGACAAACTCAGGCCGCGTCTACCCCTGATTACTGAGAAGACCCAATAAAGACCAACTGGCTACGCGACCCGCCGGGCGACCATCACCACTTCGTGCAGCGAAAAGTACAAGGTCTCATCAGCCCAGCGCGGCGCAAATAACGGGAGAAGCAGTTCGGGGACGCGGCGCATCATCTCCAACAGCTTGTCTTTGTCCTCGGCTGAAACGTGCTGGCGATCGGCCCACTCGTGGAATTCAAACTCTTTGACCAGAATAGGGCTGGTCGCTTCGACATTCAAACCGGCCTGCTTGAGCATCGTCTCCAACCGCACCGCCGGATAGACCCAGTGATGGGACGGGTCACGCAGCTTTTCGAAAGCGTTGTAGTACCCGCCGGCTTGTTTATCCGGCACGGTCACGTTGTCGGTTAGGCCAAACAGCCCGCCCGGCTTCAACACGCGAGCGATTTCAGACAGAGCCTGGCGGGGGTTGGGGAAGTGGTGGAAGGCCAGCCGGCAGGTCACCAGGTCAAAGCTCTGGTCATCAAAGGGCAGGTTTTCAGCATCGGCCAGGTGGGTTTCGACGTTGCTCAGGCCCCGCTCACTGGCCAGTTCGGCGGTTTTGGCCAGCATGCTTTCCGTCAAATCCGAGGCAATCACCCGGGCCAGGTGAGGGGCAAAGGCCAAAGCTGTATGGCCCGCGCCTGTGGCCACATCGAGCATCGCCCAGTCTGCCTGGGGCTTAACCATTTGCAGGAGCAGGTCTAAGCTCTCGCCCTTGGCATGGATGTCGCTGCTGGCGTAACTATCGGCAGAAGCGCCGAATTGGCTTTTTACTTGGGCTTTTAGCTCGTCATCCGTCATAGGCATTAGGCCATCATCATTTCAAATTCAGTTCGTTCAATAGTCTCGTGATCGAGCAGAGCTTTAGCCAGTTCTTCCAGCTTATGTTTTCGCTCATTCACAATATCCTTGGCCCGCTGGTAGGCCGTATCAAGAATACGGCGGATTTCCCGGTCAATTTCTTGGGCAATCGCTTCGCTGTAATCACGAACCTCACCGAGGTGACCCAGAAACTGGTTGCCTTGCTCCTCGCCAAAGCAGCGCAGCCCGAGATTCTCGCTGCTAAAGCCATAGCGCGTCACCATCGAGCGGGCCAGTTTGGTGGCCCGTTCCAGGTCGTTAGCCGCGCCGGTCGTAACCCGGTTAAAAAAGACCTCTTCCGCCGCCCGACCGCCAAACAGCCCAACAATTTTGTCTTCAAACATCTCGCGGCTGTGCAGATACTTGTCGCTATCCGGCAGCGGCATGGTGTAACCCAGGGCCATCCCCCGCGACACAATGCTGACTTTATGAACGGGGTCGCTAAATTCCAGATTGTGCATGACCACGGCGTGGCCGGCCTCGTGGAAGGCGATCACTTCGCGTTCGTAATCACTCATGACTTTGCCCTGGCGCTCCGGCCCGGCGATGATCCGTTCGATGGCGTCTTGAAACTCGGCTACCCCCACCCGCCGCAGGTTGCGGCGAGCCGCCAGGATCGCGGCTTCGTTAACCATGTTTTCCAAGTCCGCCCCCACAAAGCCGGGGGTTAACTTGGCCAGATCCGTAATTGAAACTTCCGAGGCTAGCGGCTTGTTACGGGTATGGACCCGCAGGATCGCGGCTCGACCTTGCATGTCGGGGCGATCGAGAATAACCTTGCGGTCGAAGCGACCGGGCCGCAGCAAGGCCGGATCGAGGATATCGGGCCGGTTGGTGGAAGCCAGGACAATGACAGTGGTGTCAGAGGTAAAGCCATCCATTTCTACCAGGATTTGGTTGAGGGTCTGCTCGCGCTCGTCATTACCGGAGCCCATACTGGCCCCGCGTTGGCGACCGACGGCGTCAATCTCGTCAACAAACACCACGGCCGGGGCGTTCTCCCGGGCGCGCCGGAACAGATCTCGGACCCGAGCCGCGCCCACCCCGACAAACATCTCGACAAACTCCGAGCCGGAGATACTGAAGAACGGCACACCAGCTTCACCGGCCACCGCCTTGGCCAGCAAGGTTTTGCCGGTTCCGGGCGCGCCGGACATCAGCACGCCTTTAGGGATTCTCGCCCCAAGCCGCTGGAACTTGGCCGGCTCTTTCAAAAACTCAACCACTTCCTTTAACTCTTCTTTCGCATTATCAGCCCCGGCGACCATATCAAAGGTGACCTGCGGCCGGATCACTTCCTCGTCATCGTCTTTCTTGCCGACGGTTTTGCCCACAACCCGCGCATTACTGCGCCCCATATTGCTCGAGATTCGGCCAAACCCACCGCTGCTGTTACTGCTGCGGCGCTGGCGCGAGGTTATAAAACCCACCACCGCCACTAAGGCGATCAAAGCCACTATCCCCCAACTGCTGTAGGCCATCGCCGACGACGAGGTTGAAGACTCGACCACGATCGGCAGATTAGCCAACTGCTCTTCGGTGGCGCCCAGCAACTTCAAGGTCTCGATGGTACTGATATTGGCCTCTTTACGCGCACTGATGCTCGTGCCATCACTTTTGACCGCAATGATGACATCATCACGGACGACCAAACTTTTAATCTCATTAGCTTTGACCAGTTTGACGATATCCGGCAAGGCCAACTGTTCCGGGCGGCTGCCCGTGCTCCGGGTCGTCTGGCTGGTGCCATCACCGGCCAGACTATCGCTGGGGGTAGCGTAGTAATACGCCCCAATCACAATCGCCAGAATGATCACCACTCCGGAAATCCATTTAAGCCGAGTCGCAAATTGTTGTTTTCGATGTTTTGGTGAGTCGCTTGGATGCATAACAGCATGCCCTCCCTAATTGCTAGAACCAAGGGTTGAAAGATAGAATGGTCGCGAAATAATTTTTCACACTCCTAGAATACAATAAGTCTGAAGCCGGCGATAGAGACAAAAGTCACTAATTTCTAAATGCGAAAGTACTTTTTTTGTTTCCCGAAAGTACTTTAGAACCAGCTTATCAGTCAGTGGTCACGCGACCGGGACGGCGACGTCCGCGGGGTCAATCTTTGACACGGCTTTAAGAATAAAAAGGTGACCTTACTTTACTCTATTATCGATAAATTTACCTAAATGCTGCTTTAGAAAACCTTATGATTTTGCCCCGGTTAAGCTCCGATTAGCCGTTTTACCGCAATTTTTTGGGTTTTTGGAAAGCAACTTCGCCCGGTCGTCACCTGGAACAAAAAACGCGATTTAATTATCTTTATTATTCGGGCAACTATGTTTCTCGACATCCGCCGCCCGTCGGGTTTCCCACCTGACCGTTGCACCAGTTTTTCCCCGGGACAGTTATCCAGCCTTGCCGGGGCCGGTAAACCCCATCTCTAAGCGGTTGCATCCCCCTCTTTTCGTGGTACAATCCCGCCTGCGGAAACAGATTTTTGGAGAACGGTATGGATTTTTTAGACGGACTCAATCCCGCTCAACAAGAGGCGGTCAGTACGATTGAAGGGCCGGTGCTGGCTCTGGCCGGCCCGGGCTCGGGCAAGACCCGGGCCTTAACGCATCGGATCGGCTATTTGGTGCAAGCGATCGGCGTCCGGCCCTGGAATATTCTCGCGGTCACGTTTACCAACAAAGCGGCCCGAGAGATGAAAACCCGTTTGGAACAGCTACTCTCGCGGGCCCAGGTCGAAGCTTTGAGCGTGGGCACGTTTCACTCGCTGTGCGCGCGCTGGCTGCGCCAAGACATCGAGCACTTAGGGCACTATGATCGAAACTATATCATTTATGATACAAACGATCAGCAGTCGGTGGTTAAGCGAGCCTTGCGGGATCTGAATATCGATGAGAAAGCGTGGAAGCCCGGCCCCATTCACCACGCCATCTCTCGAGCTAAAAATGAGATGATCGGACCGGATAAATTTCCGGCGCGCACCTATCAAGAAGAGATTGTGCAGCGGGTGTATGAACGCTATCAGGCTATTTTGGTTGAGAATAACGCGGTTGATTTTGACGATTTATTATGGCTGACCCACCGTCTTTTCCGCAATGACCCATTAGTCCTGCAAAAGTACCAGCAAAAGTACGTGCATGTAATGGTCGATGAGTTCCAGGATACCAACATGGTCCAGTATGATCTGACCATGATGCTGGCCGGAGGATATCGCAACATCTTTGTAGTCGGCGATTTAGACCAGGGCATCTACTCCTGGCGCGGCGCCGACTATCGCAACGTGCTGCGCTTTCGCGATGATTTCCCGGACCACAAACTGATCCATTTATCGCAGAATTATCGCTCTACTGAAACCATTCTCAATGCCGCTAAACAGCTCATCCGCAAGAACCGAGACCGCATCGAGAACGACCTTTTTACCCAACGAGGCAAGGGCACCAAAATTCGCATCGTCGAAGCCTATAACGAGCGAGAAGAGGCCAACTTCATCGTCAATGAGATTCGACGCCTGGAGCGCGACGGCTTCCAGCCCGGCGATTTTGCGATTATGTACCGGACGAACGCCCAAAGCCGCACTCTGGAAGAGACTTTCATCGCCCACAATATGCGTTATGTGCTAGTCCGAGGCACTCGATTTTACGATCGCAAAGAAATCAAGGACGCCCTGGCTTACTTCCGGCTAATCTACAACCCGGATGACAGTGTCAGCCTGGAGCGGATTATCAACGTGCCCGGCCGCGGGATCGGCCAAAAAACGCTCACGGATCTCTACACCTGGTCGTTCCAGCTCGGGACAACGCCCTGGCAAGCCATTCTCCAACTGTTGGCCAATGAAGAAGTGGCCCAAGAATCGGCCGGCGATAGCGGTTCAGCCCCGAGAGGCGCCTCGAGCTTTGTGCCGTCGCCTTTCAAAGGCCGGGCCGAAAAGGCGTTGGTTGAGTTTGGCCGGCTGATGAGCATGCTCATGGCCGCTAAAAACAAGCTCACCTTGCCGGAGTTATTTGATCTGATGATCGCCCGCACCGGCTACAAAAACTTTGTCAAAGACAACACCCCCGAAGGCGACGAACGCTGGGAGAACCTGGAGGAGCTGCGCCGGGTGACCACCGAATTTCTTAATCTGGAAGGCGACGAGGCCCTGGCTCAGTTTTTGGAAAATGTAGCCCTGGTCTCCGATGTTGACGCCTTGGGCGAGGAAGGGACGGCCACGGCCCTGCTCACGCTCCACTCGGCAAAGGGGCTGGAGTTCCCGGTCGTCTTTATCGTAGGGATGGAAGAGAACATTTTTCCCCATAGCCGCAGCCTGCAAGACCCGGAGCAGATGGAAGAGGAGCGCCGTTTGGCCTATGTGGGGATCACCCGGGCCAAAGACCGACTCTACCTGACTCGCGCCTTCCGCCGCCAGACTTACGGGTTTGAGGAGCCAACCGCACCCTCTCGCTTTTTACAGGACATTCCGCCAGACCTGATCGAGGCCGATGGCCGGCCAGCCCGGACTGGCCGGGACGAGCCGTCGTTCACCACGCGACGCGCAGCCCAGGCGCTCAACAGCCGTTGGGAGCGGGCTGGCACTTCGGCACCAGCCGGCCCCGCCGCTGCCCAATTCAAAACTGGGGATCGGGTGACCCACAGCAAATTTGGCGAAGGGACGGTCATCGGGGTGGAACTCAGCGGCGGCGACGAATATGTCCAAGTTGCCTTTCCGGGTCAGGGCATCAAGAAGCTAGCCACCAGCATCGCCAAGCTGGAGAAAATCTAGATTTTTCATTTTTTTGCCCCATATCTGCCCTCATGCTATAATTTCTGAGTCAGGTAACGTTTGGTGTTGCCTCTCGCTGGGGAGGTGCCAGAGTGGACGATTGGGGCGGTCTCGAAAACCGTTGTAGGCTTCGGTCTACCGTGGGTTCGAATCCCACCCTCCCCGCTGAGCAATGAACAATAAAAAATCAACAATTAACAAATAGGTCAATCAGGATCTTTAAGCGATATCGTATTGTATTTTTTGCTCGTTGTTCATTGTTAATTGATCATTTATTCTTGGAGAGGTCGCATAGTCCGGTCGAGTGCGCACGATTGGAAATCGTGTAGGTGTAACAGCCTCGAGGGTTCGAATCCCTCCCTCTCCGCCTCTTTACCAAGCATCGGTCGTCAGGCAGCGGTAAGCAGAGTTTTGATTAGCACTGCTTGATCACTGATCACCAGCTCGAGGCGAGGACTACCGGGTGGCGTGGAGTGTTGGGTCCTGCGCGGCGGGAGCCCGCGAACCAGGTCAGATCCGGAAGGAAGCAGCCTTAAGTGGTTACTCTCGGGTGCCGTAGGGTAGCCTGGCAGGAGCCACTCGGTTGTCTTCGCCTCGAGCGTAGGTAAAATTTACGTTCCTCTGCTGTTTTCACCCACCGGAGCGGAAGCAACTCCTTAATGCTCATCATCATCAATGCCGACGATTTTGGAATGCGCGAAGCGGCCAACCAGGCCATCGTTGAGGCTCACCGGGCCGGTCGGCTCAACAGCACCACCCTTCTCGTCGACGGCGCGGCGGTGGACAGCGCGGTCAACCTCGCCCGGCAGTGTCCCGACCTGGGCGTCGGCCTGCACCTAAACCTGGACTCATTCTTGGGTTACGACGTCGATGGTTACTACGGCCGGACCCTGTCCAACGTTAATCCGGAGGCGTATCGCCAAGCTATCCATAACCTGGCCGACCTGGAACAGGCGATCGAGGCTCAGTTCGAGCGCTTTTTTAGCTTTGGCCTAACTATGTCGCACGTCGATAGCCACCACAACGCTCATCTTTTGCCGGCGATCTTCACCAGCGTGATCGAACTGGCCGGCCGGTACAACGTCCGCAAAATGCGCTTTCACCGGGCCTTTTACGAGGCGGAAGAGGCTCTCTTCGAGGCCCATCGCCGGCTTCTGGCCGAGCGGGGTTTTACAACCGTCACCGAGTTCCGAGATTTCGGCCAACCTGAGGCAGTCTTCAATTTAAACCCAGGCCCCACCGAACTCATGGCCCATCTCGACAAGCCCGGCCTCGGCGGCGAGCCCTGGTGCGAGGCGCAATTCGAACGTTTGATGGCTGAGGCTACCCTCGGCACCTTGATCCAGCAGGGTGCGCAGTTTGGCTCCTATCACGCTTTATAAAGTTTGGTCCAATTTGTGGGCCGGTGCTCGGCTTACGCCTTCTCCGCTTGCTGAGTGCGATAGAAGTCGACACACTCTCGCTCCCGGCCGCGAATGATGCGCTGCCCTTTAAGCGAACCTTGAGTCTCGGTCACGACGGTACACTGCGCTTCCGGCCCCTCTTTTTGATAATAAATAACCACCCAGTCGTGAGTTTTCCCCAACTCATGGGCCCGAGCCGTGTTGGAAAAGAGAACAGTCATCGCCCAGCCCTGCTGTTCGGTGCGCAAAATAGGCAACCAGGCCTCTTGCCGAGGGTTGAAGCGACGCGGGGTTAATTTAGGCAGTTCACCGACTGCCGCCCGCTGCCGGTAGTCAGCATCGACCTCGAGAAGGAGGGCCACGCTGGGCCGAGACTCGCTCTGCTCCGACCGCTCAAACGCAGGCGGACGACGCCTGCCCAACAACCCGGCCAGACCATGCTTAATAGCGGCCACACGCCGGGGACCAAAACCGTGGACCCGCTCGAGCCGACCATCGTGGGCGGCTTGCTCTAATTCTTCCAGGGAATTAATCTCCAATTGAAAAGCGATGCGGTGGGCTAACTCTTCTCCCAGGCCGGGCACTTGCTTAAAGATCGCTTCCGGCGGCTGGCGTTGAAGCTGCTCCCGGTAGCTGGAGCGACCGGTCTCGATAAACTCAAAGATAATGGTGGCCAACCCCTGACCGATCCCTTCCAGCTCGGTCAGAGCTTCACCGCCCTTAGCCTGAACGATCTCAGTAAGCGGAGTCGGGTGATCCCGCACGCTGTCAGCGCCGTGCCGAAACGCCTGGACCCGGTAGGGATTATCGTCCCGCTGCTCAAGTAGGTCGGCAATCTGCTCAAGCAGATCGGCTATGGCTGCATTGGTTGTTGTTTGGACAGGCATGGCACCTCCTCTGAGTCACCCCATCCAGACCTCTTTACTAAGGAGTTTAACAGTCTCCAACGGGACGACAACGAGTAGTGAAACTGGAGTGCAGAGCTTGCTCTGCCGGCAAACCTGAAGTTTGCCCTCCTACTTCACAAAGGAGATTCTAGCACGGCAGCCGGGTGAAAACAACGAAACTTGGCTATGGGTTCTTCGATGTCCCGGACTTGAACGTTTTCGTTTCGTTTTCGTTTCCATAAACACCCGGCTAATTTTCGCACATCACAAATAAATGTTATGCTAAGTGCGCCAGTTAGTGGTTCTGAGGAGTGAGTGTGGCCATTCAAGCGGAGTCGAAACCTAGCCAAACGCTCAACCGGCTGCCCGTCTTCAGCGGGCTGTTGGGTCAGAGGGTAGAGCGAGGGCTCATTGCGTTAGGCGTCCTGGGGATCTTGTGGGCCGGCTACTTTTTTACCGCCCAGCCGATCACCCTGGAGATCAACGGTCAGCCCCACCACCTGCGCACCCATCGCCCTACGGTCGAGGCCGTCCTGAACCAAATGGGCCTCTACCTGGAGCCGGAAGATATTATCCAACCGGCTCTCGGCTCGAGTCTCTCGCCCGGTCAGACAGTGAGCATCCAGTTGGCTCGCCCGGTGACCGTCGAGGCTGACGGCCAGACCTGGCAGATAAATACCCACCACAGCCAAATCCGCGATATCTTCGCCGACTTAGGCTTAAGCGTCGATCCCAGAGACGAAATCCGAGTCAACGACCGGCGCATGAGTTTAAGGGCCAACCTGCCGGCCACGCTGACCGAGGCTGACGACCGCCCGACCAATCCACTCATCGCGGCTACGCCCCGCGGCACCATCGCCAACAGCCGGCCGGCCCGAGTCAAGCTGGTCGTCCACCGGGCGCTGCCGGTGACTTTGACCGATGGTGACGAAGCCCAGTCGTTCCGGACCACCAAGCTAACGGTCGGCGAAGCGCTGCTGGAGCAGGGCATCACCGTTTATCTGGCCGATAAGGTTAGCCCTAGCCTCAATACCCGGCTGAAAGCAGGCACCACCATCAAAATCGAGCGTGCCACCCCGCTGGTGGTCTTGGTTGATGGCCAGACCATCAAAACCCGGACCCATGGCCAGACGGTCGGCGAGATTTTGACCCTGGAAAATATTGCCCTGATGGGCCAGGACTATAGCCGGCCAAATCCCAACTATGTCGTCTCGCCCAACGACATCATCGAGGTGGTTCGGGTCCAAGAGACGCTGGAGATTGAAGCCGAGTACATTGCGTTTGAAACGGAGTGGATCGCCGACGCGGAGATGGAACTGGACCAACAGGAGGTCCGGCAGCAGGGTGTGACCGGTGTCATTAAATCCCGGACCCGGGTGCGCTATGAGAATGGTCAGGAAGCCTGGCGGGAGTTTGAAGATGAGTGGCTCGACCAAGCCCCAACCAACCGGATCATCGCCTACGGCACCGAGGTTGTCATCCGCAGCCTCGATACACCATACGGCTCCATCCAATACTGGCGCCGCATCCCGATGCTGGCCACGGCTTACACGGCGGCCACCTCCGGCAAAGCCTTGGACCATCCGCGCTACGGGGTAACCCGCAGTGGTTTGGAAGCGGGCTACGGGGTGGTGGCAGTTGATCCCAAAGTGGTGCCCTTTATGAGCGAAGTCTATGTGCCCGGCTATGGTCGCGGCGTCGCCGGGGATACGGGCGGCAGTGTTTTGGGCAAACACATCGATCTTGGCTTTAGCGATGACAAACCGGCGCCCTTTATTTATGAGTGGCGAGACGTTTACCTGCTGACCCCTGTCCCCAGTGCCAACCGCATCCGTTATGTTTTACCGCAGTGGCCCCAGCGCGAGTAAGGAGTGGCCCCATCGTTGTCATCAGACCCTCTGAGTTTAAGCCAGCTTCTCACCAAATACGGCCTGCGCCCGCGCAAAGGTCTGGGCCAAAACTTCCTGGCCGACCCTCATCATTTAAGCAAAATCGTCGAGGCCGCCGGCCTTAGCCCGGACGATACCGTCCTCGAAATCGGCCCGGGGCCTGGCACGCTCACCCGCCTTTTGGCTGCCCAGGCCGGCCACGTCATCGCCGTTGAACTTGATACCGAGCTGGTCAAGCTGCTCCAAAATGAGCTCGTCCCTGACCATCCTAACCTGACGATCGTGCCCGCCGATATTTTGCAGGTTGAACCGACCGCTCTACTTCAAGCCGCGCTGCCCGGCCGTCCGACTCCGCCAGCGTACAAAGTGGTCGCTAACTTGCCCTACTACATCACCTCCGCCGTGCTGCGCCACCTTCTGGAGAGCGATCCCCGGCCGGTCCGCCTGGTTGTCACTGTGCAGAAGGAGGTGGCCCGCCGGATCGTGGCCCAGCCGGGTGAGATGAGTCTCTTGGCGGTGAGCATCCAGTTTTATGGCCAACCGAAACTGGTCCATACCATTCCGGCCGGAGCTTTCTACCCGCCGCCCCAAGTGGACTCGGCCGTGGTCCGGATCGAGACTTATGCCGAGCGCCCGGTTAAGGTTTCCGATCTTGATTTTTTCTTTCAGGTGGTTAAGGCGGGTTTTGGGCAAAAGCGGAAACAACTCAAAAACACCCTGGCCTCGGGGCTGGGGCGCTCCCCGGCCGAGATAATTTTAGCCTTAGAGCGGGCCGGCATTGAGCCGTCGCGCCGGGCGCAGACTCTCAGTTTGGCTGAGTGGGGACACTTGACGGCGGAGCTATCCGCCTCGCAGAAATTTCGCCATCGCTGACTTAAGCTCCTCAAATGAGACTTGAGGCCAGAATCAAAAAGAGACGGAACGGTCAAGGGACAAAGAGGCAGTCAGAGAGAGGATAATCTCGGCCACCTGGCTCGAGTTCATGATGAAGGCATGAGTCGCCGCCACCTGAACCACTTCTATCCCTGCCAACCGAGTCTCGTCCACGGTCAGGATGGTATCATTGGCCTGCCCGCCCAACGGCGAAAGCAGTCCCAAGGCATTGCGGGTCCCGGCAATAATGGTGACGGGCCCCTGGGGAACGGGTAAGACTTGGTAGAAGCTTTCGTCCGCCAATTTCTGGCCACAGTCGCCGGTTAACAGCCGGTACACCCGGTTAGGCGCCAGCCGCTTGGCCAGCCAGGGCGATCGATTAGGTGGGGCCAGCATAATTAGCTGCCGGGGTGGGTTAGCCCTCAGCCGGGGCAGGGCCGCCCGAGTGATTAGCCCGCCGAGGGAGTGGCTGACCACCAGATAAGGATAGTCAGCCACTTTTCGCTGTACCGTGCGCACAAAGCGGTCGGTGATGTGGGCAAAACTTTCGGCCCAGGCCGCGTAACCAAAATAGTGAACCAGGCAGCCCCGTCGCTTTAAGCGATAACCAAGCAGGCGCATCGACCAGGGCGTGCGCCCCTGGCCGTGAATCAGCATCACGTGCATGTCGAGTCCGTTAAGCGGCAGACTTGTCGATTTTAGCTTTCTTGCCGCTCTTTTTAGCGGATTTTTTGTTTTTGTCTTTCCCTTTGGTTTTGGACTTTTCCTTAGCTTCAGAAGCCCCAGCAACGGCTGGCTCCGCTTCGGCTTTGGACTTGGCTTTAGCCGCTTTCGGTTTGGCCGCCGGCTTGGTTTCGACCGGAGAACGCCCGCGAGTCAAGATCCCGATGGCCTCTAGATGCGCTTCGGTCCGGCCAAACAGCCCGGCTACCTCGCTTCCTTCCGGCGCAAAGTAGGCGTACTCGTGGTCGCCGCCTCCCCCGCCAAAGGTCTCGGAGACGCGCTGGTTGGTGTGGATACGCAAAGAATCTACATACCAGCCGACCCGGCCGCTGATGCCGGTCACATATTCGTCCTCTTCCAAGGCAAAGACATGGTCATTTCCGGCCAATGCTCCAATTCTAGGCAGCCCCTCCGTTTCGCCTTCAGTACCGGTATAAATGAACTGGATAGCTTCGATGACGTCCCCGGCAAAGACATGAATCTCTTTGACTTTAGCTCCTAGCGGCAGCGCGTAACCCGAGAACTCCTTGCCGCCGAGGCTACCGGCCAGACTCAACGATGTGTCGGACATAAACCCTCCCCTGAGAAATTAATTGTCGTGGTGTGTTTTACCGAGCGTGAGGCAGTGGACTGGTATCCACGATGATGATTGACTGCTGTGCGCATTATAACGGCCCTCGCAGTCTCGGCAAATAGAAACGCCGTAAGAGCATAATCTTACGGCGTTATCTAAAAAACATCTCTTCGGACAGCGAGGGCTGGTTACTCCACCGTCACCGACTTGGCCAAATTTCTCGGCTGGTCGACATCCGCACCACGCCGGACGGCGATATGATAGGCCAGCAGTTGCAGCGGGATCACAGACAAAATCGGTGTCAACAACGGATGCGCCGCAGGCACTTGTAGCACGTGGCTAGCCTTTGCGGTGACCGCTGCGTCACCCTCGGTAATCAGGGCGATGACCACTCCGTCGCGGGCACGCACTTGTTCAACCTGGCTAATCATTTTATCGTAGACATTGTCGCGGGTCACAATGCAAACGACCGGCATATCTTCATCGATCAGAGCGATCGGACCGTGTTTCATCTCGCCGGCCGGATAGCCCTCGGCGTGGATGTAGCTGATCTCCTTCAGCTTGAGCGCGCCTTCGAAAGCGATCGGATAGTGAATACCCCGGCCCAGAAACAGGAAATGCTCCTTCTTTTGGTACAGCGAGACCAGAGTCTCATAATCGTTGTAGCCGTCGCGCAAGACTTCGCCGGCCAGTTCCGGCAGATGGGCCAGCGCTTGGACCAGCTCAAAGCTCGCTTCGTCTGACACCGTGCCCCGCAGTTGGCCCAGATAGAGTCCCAGCATAAACAGATCGGTTAAAGTCGTGGTAAACGCTTTGGTACTGGCCACCCCAATCTCCGGGCCGGCCTGCATCAAAATGGAGCCGTGACTGACTTTGTGGACCATACTGCCCTGCACATTGACAATCGACCACAGCCGCGCCCCATGGACCTGACCTTCTTCCAAGGCGGCCAGGGTGTCGACCGTCTCGCCGGACTGGCTGATGGCCAAAATGGCCGTCTTGCTGTCAATCAGCGGTTCGCGGTAGCGAAACTCCGAAGCATACTCCACCGAGACCTTCATCCGAGCCAGCTTTTCGATAATGAAGCGCCCCACTTGCCCGGCGTAAAAGGAGGTGCCGCAGGCTACAATCATCAGGTGGTTGATCTCCAGGGCCTCGGCCGGGGTTAGCTGTAGCTCTTCGAACTGAATTTTGCCGGTGGTAAAATCGACCCGCCCGCGAATGGTGCTTTGGATCGCTTGCGGCTGCTCGTAAATCTCCTTCTGCATAAAGTGCTGGTACTGGCCCTTAACCGCGCTGACCGGATCCCAATTGATGTGGGTTGAGCGTTTCGATACGGGCGTGCCGTCAAGCTTGGTATAGCTAACCCCGGCTGCCGTGATCACCGCCATCTCCCGATCTTCAAGAAAGACAACGTTTTGGGTGTGTTCCAGGATGGCCGGAATATCGGAGGCTAGATAATTCTCGCCTTGACCCAAACCAACGATGACCCCACCGGCGTTACCCAGCCGGGCGGCCACAATTTTACCCGGCTCCTGCTGGCTAACCACGGCAATGGCGTGCGCGCCCTCCAACTGCTGGAACGCCTCGCGGCAGGCCGCCTCGAACGCCTTGCCCTCGCTTAGAGCTTTATCGATCAAATGGGTAATAACCTCGGTATCGGTCTCAGACTTGAAGTCGTGACCCTCCGCCTGGAGTTGGCTGCGCAAGGCGATGAAGTTCTCGACGATGCCGTTTTGGACCACAGCCACGCTGTTGGCCTCGTCGGCGTGAGGGTGAGCGTTGCGTTCGATGGGGGCGCCGTGGGTAGCCCAGCGAGTATGACCAATGGCCAAACCGCCCAACAGCGGCAGCTCGCGCAGCTTAATTTCCAGATTTATCAGCTTGCCCGAGGCCCGCCGGATATCCAGCAGACCGTTGACCGCCGCAATCCCCGCCGAGTCGTAGCCCCGATACTCTAGCTTCTTCAGACCCTCCAAGACCACAGTCGAAGCGTCCTTACTACCAACGTAACCTACGATCCCACACATAATTAAATCTCCTTTTTTGTTTGTGTTTGGCTAAAGTTGGGATCAGCTATCGACGGTAAGGCAAAAGAGCCGGTCTAACGGCCTTGACCAAGGTCGTTGCGGGAGAAACTGAATTCACTGTTCCGGAAGGATATAGACCAAAGACATGAAACGTAATGTCAAAACTTTACGTTTTACGCTTTACATTTCAAATCCAAGACTTCGATTGTCGCATCGATAGCTGAAAGGCCACCGTCTTTCCCTTTGTCTCGAGCCTTGCGGCCCGGTTTTGTGGAAAGACTTGGTTCCCTGGAGAGGGAGAGAGAGGACAACTTCGGGTGTGGCAACCCGGCAGGCACCCGCCGAAACTTTCGATAACCTGCTCCTCGTCACCCTGCTACATGAGCAGGGTCAGGCGCTGAGCGTCCTCAAACTTTATCTTATTTATTCGATAGCCACCTCCTCTATAACAGAGGGCAAAACTTGGTTTGCCATTTTTATGCGGTTTAAGGTAAACAAGGTATGCCTACTATAAGCGGGGCACGGTCTAATTGTCAATACTCCAAACGTATTAATTTGGTTAGAATAAGGGGAGTCTAGCCGGACTCAGGCCAGCCGGCTTGAGTCACCAGATTTTGGAGTCGGGCCAGCACCTGAGCGATACTTAGTCCGGTTGTGTCCAGGATGACGGCATCGGCGGCAGGCCGGGTTGGCGAGACCGGGTTATGTTGATCCTGGTTGTCACGCTCGATGATGGCCTGGTGAATCGCTTCCAGATCAGCCGGTTCGCCCCGAGCCACGATCTGGTCATAACGCCGGCGAGCCCGCTCGGCGGTTGAGGCGGTCAGAAATATCTTAAGGTCGGCTTCGGGCAGGACGACGGTGCCAATATCACGCCCGGCCATGACCACCGCGCCCTGACCGGCAATGCGCCGCTGCTGCTCGGTTAACACCGTCCGCACGCCGGCGTAGGAGGAAACACGCGACACATGGGCATCGACCGCCGGCTCGCGGATGGCCCAAGTCACATCCTGACCATCGGCCAGCACGGTCGACTGCCGGCCATCGGCGGGACCCTCGGCCACCACATCGATCCGCAGGCTTTCGGCTAAAGCGGAAACGGCCGGGCCATCGGCCGGATCGAGCCCCCGGCTCAGCACGGCCCAAGTGACGGCCCGGTACATCACGCCGGTGTCAAAGTAGAGGTAGTCCAGGGCCTGAGCCAGCAGCGCGCCGATAGTGCTTTTGCCGGAGCCGGCCAGGCCGTCGATGGTGATGGTGGATGGTCGTGACACTGCAACCCTCGTCGAGATGGTTATTTGCCCGCCGCGGCCAGCAACTGCTGCACTTCCCTGGCCGTGAGATAGCGCCAGGCGCCGGGCTTAAGGTTACCCAATCTAATCGGTCCCAGCCTGACCCGGCGCAGCATCCGGACTCGATGGCCCAAGGTCTTGGCCACTTCCCGAATTTGGCGCTTCCGGCCTTCGGTCAGGATGATTCGCAGCCAGGTGTCGCTGCCTTCATACTTCATGCGCTCGACCTGAGCCGGCCCAACCGGCCGGCCATCAACCACGATCCCGCCTTCCCGCCAGCGGGCCATCGTCGGGGTCGTCGGTCTCCCGCTGACCAGAACGTGGTACTCTTTCTCCACGTGGTGGCGGGGATGGGTCAAGCGCTGGGTCAGATCCCCGTCATTCGTCAGCAGGATCAAGCCCTCGCTTTGCTGATCGAGCCGGCCCACCGGATAGACTCGTTCCGGCAGATCAACCAGATCGAGCACGGTCTTGCGGCCCCGCTCATCGCCCACGGTGCTGAGCACGTTGCGCGGCTTGTTGAGCAGGATGTAAAGAGCTTCTTTGACAGGCCGAGCGATCCGTTCCCCGTCCACGGTAATAACATCCCGCAGCGGATCCACTTTGACCCCGAGTTCGGTCACAATCCGCCCGTTGACCGAGACTTGTCCTTGTTCGATGAGAGTTTCGCAGGCCCGCCGGGAGGCGACCCCGGCATGGGCCAAAACTTTTTGCAGACGTTCAAGCTGCGCTGTCACCATTCGACCTCAATTCTACCAACCTGGCCAAGGCGCCACTGGGGGGGCCTTAGGCTTCAGCCTGACTCTCTTCTTCAAGCAGGCGACTACTCTGCGGGAACTGTAATTGCGGCAGTTCAAGCTCTGGCAACTGTTCCAGACTTTCCAGGCCAAAGTAACGCAGAAACTCGAAGGTAGTCGCAAACAAGGCCGGGTGCCCCACCGTGTCGAGCCGGCCCACCTCTTCGACCAGGCCTTTGCTAATCAGAGTCCGCAACACCCCATCACTGTTGACGCCCCGGATCGCGTCGATTTCGGGCCGGGTAATGGGCTGGCGGTAAGCAATAATCGCTAAGGATTCCAGAGCCGGCGTGGAGAACTTGCCGCTAAAGGTCAAGCCTAAAAACTTCTCGATGTAATCGGCCAGTTCCGGCGCGGTCACCAATTGCAGCCAGTTGCCTTTGCGTTGCAGCCGAATCCCGCGCTCGGCTTGGCCGGTCTTAAACTGCTCCAAGCCCGCCTCAATTTGGGCCGGCGTACAGTCCAAGACCGAGGCCAAATGTTTGACCGAGACCGGCTCTGAAGCGACAAAAAGCAACCCTTCAACAAGGTTAGCAATTTGCTGGGAGGTTAGTTCACTCGTCATTTTATCCAATCCCTCAAGATCTTCGACATAATAGCGCAATTGTTCTCGCTAATCAAGCCGGATGGTCTTACTTGGAAGACCCGGACTGCGGGAGATTTACCCAAACAGTTGACATCCCGTCCCAAATATGGTAAAATTTGTGCATAATAACATTTAGTGTGCAATTGCACAGTTCAATGACGAGCATGACCGATGGATAGCACCCACCACTATCTCCTGGCTCAAGTGGCCACCATGTACTACGAGCGGGAGATGACCCAAAGTGAGATTGGCAAAAAACTGGACCTGTCGCGGGTCAAGGTCTACCGCCTGCTCAAAGAAGCCAAAGCGGCCGGGGTGGTGCAAATCCGGATTAGCTGGCCCATCGAGCGCCAGACTCAGCTCGAACAAGCTTTAAAGCAGCTCGCCGGCCTCAAAGAGGTCCTGGTCCTCAAGACCGATGCCACCAATGGCAGCCCACTTTTGCCCCGGCTCGGTCAGTTAGGGGCCCAGTATCTAGAGCAGATTCTACAAGATGGGATGACCCTAGCCATCTGCATGGGTAGCTCGACTTATGAAGTCATCAACGCCGTTAGCCCCGATCTCCAAGCCCACGTGCGCGTGGCTCAGGCCACGGGCAGCATTCCCTTAGCCCTCCACGAGTTAGACAGTTCAGCCATTGCCCGCCAGTTAGCCCAAAAGCTCGGCGGGGAGGTGCTTTACCTTTCCTCGCCGCTCATCGCCGACAGCGTTGAAGCCGCGGCCGTGCTGCGAAACCAAACCGATATTAAACGCACCCTTGCCGCCGCCGCTCAGGCGGATGTGGCCTTGCTGGGCATCGGCAATCTCGACCCGAGCAAGTCCCGCTTTGTCCAGGGCGGCTTTATCACCTCCGAGAAGTTGGCCGATCTGATGCGCGACGGAGCAGTGGGCGACATGGCCGGCCAGATCTTCACCAAATCCGGTGAGCCTTACCCCGGTCCTTACAACCAACAAGTGATCGGCCTCAGCATCGACGACCTGTGCCGTATTCCCAAGGTCATCGCCGTGGCGGCCGGGCCTCAGAAAGCCGCCGCCGTCCTGGGAGCGCTGCGCACCTGCGCCCTCAAGGTTCTGGTCACCGACGATCAAACGGCCAGGGCAGTCCTGAGCCTTAATGGAGCTTAAGCCTATGCCAACCATGCATGTGCCGGTTTTCAAAGGCCAAGGCCGGTTAGAATACGAGACGCGGCCCGTCCCCCGCCTGGACCGGCCCACGGATGTCATCGTTCAGGTGGAAGCCTGCGGCATCTGCGGCACCGATCTTAACATTCTGGCGGTACCGCCCGCTCACCAGGCTCAAGCCAACATCATCATTGGCCACGAAGGCGTTGGCCGGGTGGCCGAGATAGGCGAGGGTGTCTCTGATCTCAAGCCGGGCGACCGGGTAGTCATCGCCCCCCGCCTGACCTGCGGCCAGTGCTACTACTGCCGTCTCGGCCTGGACAATCAGTGCCAGAGTTATCAGACCATTGGCACGACTCTGGATGGTGCCTTTGCCCCTTACCTACGGGCTCCGCAGAGCGCGCTGTATAAGATTAACCCTCACGTTCCCCGCGACGAGGCTGTCTTTTTTGAGCCGCTCTCCTGCGTGGTCGGGGCGCTGGCCCGGGTGCCGAGCCAGGCCGGCGATCGAGTCGTGATCATTGGGGCCGGGCCGATGGGGCTGCTCTTCGCTTTGTTGTATCGAACTCTTGGCGCGGGCAAAATCATCGTCGTCGATCTGGCCCCCTACCGGCTGAACTTTGCCAGGGAACTCGGGGTTGAGGCCGCCCTGGATCCCAGCCAGGTCGATCTCCCGGCCGCGGTGCGCGAGCTCACCGAGGTTGGCGCCGACGTGGTCATCGATGCGGTCGGCAACCAGTTGGGCACAGCCATCAACCTGGTCCGGCGGGGTGGCCACCTGGTTCTCTTTGGTCTGCGCCCCCACGACCAGCCTCCCGTCAATCAGTACACCATCACCCGCTACGACCTGACGGTGCATGGCACCTTCGTGGGCTGCCGGCCCTTTGAGCAGACCATCCACCTCTTAGAGAGCCAACGCCTCCAGCCCTCCCGCCTCATCACCCATCGTCTCCCCCTGACCGAATTGGCTCAAGGCATCGAGTTAATGCGTTCCGGGCAAGGGATGAAAGTCATTATCGAGACGGAAGCTGGTAGTCAGTAGTCAGTCGTCAGTAATCCGACTACCGACTACCAACCTACCGACTACTGACTACTGATATAAGAAAGGATGCAACTATGCAAAAAGACACCATCGGTAAGGTAGGGCAGAAGTGCAAAATTTCAGCCGGGCTGTTCTGGGCGGACTACGCGGTGCTGGGCGCACAGGTCCAAGAGTTGGAAGCCGCCGGCGTGGACTGGCTGCATATCGAGGTCCGCGACGGCAAATATATGGATTTTGGCATGCCGCGCGGCGGCTTCGACATCATCGAGGCGGTGCGCAAAAGCACGACCCTGGAGATCGAAGCCCAACTCCAGATGTATCGCCCCAGCTTCGACACCTTCCGCCAACTGGCCGATTTAGGCGTCAACCTGATTACCCTGCCGCTCGAAACCACGGGCGAGATGACCATGCAGTCCATCTCCTTCATCAAAGACAAACTCAAGCTCAAGGCCGGCGTTTGGGCCTGGCAGGGCACGCCGATTGTGGCCTTTGAGCAGTACATCCTGCCTTTTATCGACATCATCGAGTACGAAAGCCGGGCTATCTTCTGGGAACGCGAGTCGGGCCAGAGTCCGCACACGATGGATCCGCTGATGATCGAGAACATCCGGCGCATGCACCAGATGGTGGTCGAGGCCGGGCTGGAGGGACAGCTTGAGATTATGGAAGACGGCGGGCTCAACGCCGGCAACGTGGCCGATTTTATCGAAGCCGGGATGACCGTGGGCGAGTTTTCGTCGCCGCTGTTGAAGGGCCCGGCGGGCAAGTTCCAGCCGGGGACGGGCCAGATTGAAGCGGCGGTCAAGCGGCTGCGCAGCGTCATGGACGAAGCCAGCGCGATGGTCCGGGACGCCAACGGTCTAAAGAAATGAAGAAGCTCAACATCGGTATGATTGGTTACGGGGGCATTGGGCGGGTCCACGTCATGCCTTCCGGGCCCTCCCCCTTCCTCAGGGGGCGCCCCGCGGGGACGGTCACGGTCGCCGCGTTGGCCCCCCCCCGCCCCGAAACCGCCGAGCGAGCGGCGGCTGAAATCGGCTGCGCCGTCTGGACGGCCGACTACCGCGAGCTGCTGGCCCGCGACGACCTCGACCTGGTGGACATTTGCGTCCCCAACCACCAGCACGAGGCGATTATCGTCGCCGCCGCGCAAGCCGGCAAGCACATCTACTGCGAAAAACCCTTAGCTATGGATGTGGCCGAAGGGCAGCGCATCGTCGCGGCCGTGGCCAAGAGCGGGGTAAAGAGTCAGATGACCTTCAACTTTCGTTTTTTCCCGGCCATTATTCGAGCCAAACAGCTCGTTGAAGCCGGTTTTCTGGGCCGGATCTTTTCCTTCCGGGGCCGCTACTATCGATCCAGCTACATCGATCCGAATAAACCGCTCTCCTGGCGGCTGCGCAAGGATATCTCCGGCGGCGGCGCCCTGTTCGACCTGGGCTCGCACGTTCTGGATACGCTTTACTATCTACTGGGCGATTTTGGCGCGGTCCAAGCGACGCTCGAAACCTTGATTAAGGAGCGGCCCGTGGCTTCCGGCGCCACGGAAACCGGGCCGGTCGATGTGGATGACCTGGCCCTCATGCACCTGCGCCTGGCCGATGGCACCTTGGGCCTGGTTGAAATCTCGCGCATGGGCACGGGCGTAACCAACGATCTACAATTTGAAATCTACGGCGACCAGGGCGCGATCCGCTTCCGCTCCGAAGATCCAAGCTGGCTGGAGGTCTACGATGTGCGCGACGCCGATCACCCGCTCGGTGGGATGCGCGGCTTCCGCAAGCTGGAGACGGTCCAGCGCTACGAAGGGGCCAAATCGCCGGACTGGTCGATGACGCCCAACTTCGTCCGCACCCACGCCGAGTGCCAGTACCAGTTTCTTAAAGCCATTGCCGAGGATCGCCCCGCCTCGCCGACGCTGGCCGATGGCCTCAAAGTGCAAGAGGTGATGGCCGCGGCGGAACGCTCTTCCGCCGAGAGCCGGTGGGTAACCCTCGGTGAGGTCAGAACGGGGAGGTGAGCATGACTTAACTGAGCCTAAAGCAGAGGAACTGTCCCCTAAAATGGAGCGAGGAGATACCGCTAACTTTGGCGAGCAGACGGTATCCCCTCTGGGCGACAAGGCGTAGGACAGGCTAGCTGCCGGGTGGCATGCTTGCCTCTCTTCTACCCTGCCTTTTTGCATTATATGGCTTGCCGGAAATTTGTCTAAAGTTTCAATTTTACCGAACAACTTCTCACCTGATGGGCCGTCGCTCACCTTTGTCCGGGTAGAGCGGCCTGATCAGTGAGAAGTCCTTAGATTATATAAGGAGAAGAAAATGGAGTTTCAAAGACGAACCCTGATCGTTTTGAGCGTCCTGCTGACGCTGTCGCTGTTGGTGGTCGCCTGTGGTGGAGCGCCGGCGCCGGCCCCCGCCGCCCCGGCCGAGCAACCCGCCGCCGAAGAGCCAGCGGCCGCCGAAGAACCCGCCGCTGAAGAACCGGCTGCGGCCGAAGAACCCGCTGCCGAGGAACCGGCCGTTGAAGAAGCGGCTGAAGAGGCAGCCCCCGGCGGGCAACTGGAAGTATTCTCCTGGTGGACGTCGGGCGGTGAGGCGGCGGCCCTCGACGCCCTGTTCAACTCGTTCAGCGCCAGCAACCCCAACGTCGAAATCGTTAACGCGACCGTGGCCGGGGGTGGGGGTTCTGCCGCCCGGGCCGTGCTCCAAACCCGGCTGGCCGGCGGCGATCCGGCCGACACCTGGCAGGTTCACCCCGGCTTCGAGCTGATCGGCCAATACGTCGAACCGGGCTTCGTGGCGCCCGTCACCGATCTGTATGAAGAAGAGGGCTGGTTCGACGTGACGCCGCAGGCCCTGATCGATCTGATGAGTAAAGACGGCGAAGTCTACCAGGTGACCGTCGGTGTGCACCGGGGCAACGGCTTCTGGTACAACAAGAAGCTGCTGGAAGAGAACGGCATCACCGTGAGCGAAACCATGGCCGTTGAGGAGTTCTTCGAGATAGCCGAAACCCTTAAGGCCGCCGGGGTGACCCCGCTCTGCGTCGGCGACTCCGGCATCTGGACCAACGCCGAACTCTTTGAAAACACGCTGCTAGGCGTCTTGGGCCCCGACGGTTACAAAGGTCTGTGGGATGGCTCGGTGGCCTTTGACAGCCCCGAAGTCAAGGAAGCGATGGAAGTCTACGGCCGAATGCTGACCTACATAAACGAGGATCACTCGGCCCTGTCCTGGGACCAGGCGGTCAAAGCCTTAATCGAAGACCGCTGCGCCTTCAACTCGATGGGCGACTGGGCCTACGGTGAGTTTGTCAATGCCGGGCTGGAAGACAATGTCGATTTCGGCTGGGTCAGCCATCCGGGCACCGACGGCTCCTTTGTCATCGTGGCCGACGGCTTTGTCCTGGCCGAGGGCGCGCCCGATCCGGACGCAACCAAGAACTGGCTGCGCACCGTCGGCGGCAAGGAAGCTCAAGAAGCCTTCAACCCGCTCAAAGGCTCCATCTGCGCCCGCACCGACTGCGACCGGGCCAAGTTTGGCCCCTATCATAACTGGTCGATGGACTCCTTTGCCAATGACGCCCTGGTCCCGACCGTGGTCCACGGCTCCGCCGCCCCGGCCGACTTCCAGCAAGCCTTAAACGATGCCGTGACGATCTTTGTCGTCGATCAAGATGTCGAGGCCTTTGCCGGCGCCCTCGCGCAGGCCGCCCAAATGTCAGGCTTTGCTCAGTAATCGTTGGACTGAGAAAGGTTGAGGGCGGTCCAGGGCAACGCCAAGCTATAAGCGTATAAGCGGTCGGTTCTCGTGGAACGTGGGATGTAGCGGAAACCTGCTACGTCCCACGTCCTACGCACCTACTCGTTGAAGGATCTAAACCTTAGTCTTGCCTAACCGCCCTTATCCCTGGTGTCGCGCCTGAGCCGGGGTTTACGGAAGAAGGTGTATCTATGTCAGCTATACCCTCAGAATCGAGCTTACCCACGGATAAAGCCATCACGGTTTCGCCGGTGCCCAAACGGCGCCGGGTGATGACCGAGCGAATGCAGTCTTTCTTGCTCCTGCTGCCGTCGCTCATCGTCATCGCCATTTTTGTCTATTTCTTCATCAGTACCACCCTGTATGTCTCCTTCTCGAATTGGCGCACCCTGAAGCGGGATTTGAGCCTGCGCGAGCCGGCCTATCAAACTTACGTTGAGATGTTTTCGATGCCCCGCTTTCAAGCCGATCTGCGCAACACGCTGGTCTTTACCGTGATGTTTATGGCCCTGGCGCTCCTGCTGGGCCTGACCCTGGCTATTCTGCTGGACCGCAAAATCTTTGGCTCGACCATCTTTCGCAATGTCTTTCTCTTTCCTTACGCCTTATCCTTTGTGGTCACCGGCGTGGCCTGGCGCTGGATCTTCAATCCAGAGACGGGCATCAATCTCTTTTTCGATATCCTGGGGATCAATACGCTCCTGACTCAAGTGGGCCTGGAGCCGCTCAAGCCCGGCTGGATTACCGACCCGGAAGTCGCGCTGCAGCTCAACGGGGTACTGGCCAGTATTTGGCCGGCTCTCAGCGGTCTGCAAGTCAAGTTGGGCATTCCGCTGGCCCTGATCCCGGTGGCGATTGCCGCCACCTGGCAGTTGTCCGGCTTTGTCATGGCGATGTATTTGGGCGGAATGGCTACGATTTCCAACGAAGTCCGGGAAGCCGCCCGGATCGACGGCGCCTCGGAGTGGCAAGTCTACCGGCGCATCATCATCCCGATGCTGAAGCCGGTCACCATCAGTGTCGCGATCATTCTCCTCCACGTTTCGCTCAAGATCTTCGATCTCGTCTTCACCATGTCCGGGGTCGGGCCGGGTTTTGCCACCGACGTCCCGGCCATCTTCGTCTTTGAGATGATGTTCAAAGCCACCCGCTACAACCTCGGCTCCGCCGCCTCGATTGTCATGTTGGTCCTGGTAGCGATCGTCATCATCCCTTATCTGGCCCATAACTTAAGAGAGGAGAGCGCCTAATGGCTGCCCAATCAAGGACTCGTCGCAATGCCGGCTGGTCGCTGCCGAGAAAGCCGGCGGAATGGGGCATCTGGCTGATTTTGGCCTTCATGTTTCTGTTCTATCTCTTGCCGGTCTACGTCATGGTCAACAACGGCCTCAAAGAAGCCCAGGGGGTGAGCCTGTCCACAATGTGGAACTTACCGGCGACGTTGAGCGGCGGCGGCTTTCAGGAAGCCTGGGAGCGCCTCCGGCCGAATATGTTCAACAGCCTGTTGATGGTCATCCCCGCCACTATCATCTCGGCCTTCATCGGGGCCATCAACGGTTATTTGCTGGCCAAGTGGAAGTTTCGCGGCTCGGATATTTTGTTTACCATTATGCTCTTTGGCTTCTTCATCCCATACCAGGCTATTTTGATCCCGTTAGTCACCTTTTTGCAGTGGATCAAAGTCTACGGTACCCTCTGGGGCCTCATCCTGGTCCACGTGGTCTATGGCTTGCCGATCACAACCTTGATCTTTCGCAATTACTTTGCCGGCGTGCCCACCGAGCTGTTGGAAGCGGCCCGGGTCGATGGCGCCGGGCTGATGACCACCTTTACCCGGATTATGCTCCCACTCTCGATTCCAGCCTTTGTGGTGGTCGGTATCTTTCAGTTCACCAATATCTGGAACGACTTCTTGTTCGGGGTGACGGTCGTGCCTAATCCGGCAGCCCAGCCGGTGACGATCGCGCTCAACAATCTTTCCGGCTCGTTTTCAGTGGACTGGAACGTGGTCATGGCCGGGGCCGTTATCGCGGCCCTGCCGACCGCGCTTATTTACATCTTCTTGGGCCGCTTCTTTATTCAAGGGCTGCTGGCCGGCTCGGTGAAGGGCTAACCGGGACGTCCAGCCCCACTGGAGGGATCTTGTGCAGGACGATTATGACTTTGTAATTATCGGCACCGGCATGGGCGGTGGCACCTTGGCTTACGCTCTACGCCACAGCGGGGCCCGCCTCCTGCTTATCGAGCGGGGCGACTACCTGCCCCAAGAGCCGGAAAACTGGAGCCCGACGGCCGTCTTCGATCAGAAGCGCTACAAACCCGCCGAGTTGTGGCAGGACGCCGGCGGGGGCGAGCCCTTCCAGCCCGGCGTCCACTACTTTGTCGGCGGCAACACCAAGGTTTATGGCGCGGCCCTGCCCCGCTTTCGCCGCCAGGATTTTGCGGCCTTGGAGCATGAAGGCGGCACCTCGCCGGCCTGGCCGATTACCTACGACGATCTGGAGCCCTACTACGCGCAGGCCGAACGGATCTACTGGGTCCACGGCCAGGCCGGCCTTGATCCGGTCGAGCCGCCCCGCTCCGGCCCTTTTCCCTTCCCGCCGGTGCCGCACGAGCCTTACATCGAGGCCCTGGCCGGCCAGCTCCGCCGGCAGGGGCTGCAACCGTTTCCCTACCCTATGGGTCTCGACCTGAGAGCCGGCGGGCGCTGTATCCGCTGCAAAACTTGCGACGGCTTTCCCTGCCAGGTTTTGGCCAAGGCCGATGCCGACGTCTGCTGCGTCCGCCCGGCCCTTGAAAGCCCGGACGTCGAACTCTGGACCCGCACCCTGGCCCACCGCCTGCTGACCGACTCGACCGGCCGGCGCGTGGTCGGCCTGGAAGCCGAGCGCAACGGCGAGCGGCTGACCGTGCGGGCCGATCGCTTCATCGTCTCCTGCGGCGCGGTCAATTCGGCTGCCCTGCTGCTCCGCTCGGCCAACAGCCGCCACCCGAACGGCCTGGCCAACAGCTCGGACCAGGTGGGTCGCCACTATATGGTCCACAACAACACCGCCATGATGGCCGTCAAGCCGCTGCAGCGCAACCTGACCGTGTTTCAAAAGACGCTGGCCATCAACGACTATTATTTCAAGGGACCGGACTGGCCTTATCCGCTGGGCAACATCCAGTTGCTCGGCAAATTGCAGGCCGGGATGCTGACCGCCGCCCAACCGCTCGTGCCGCGGCCTGTCTTGCAGGCTATGGCCAATCGCAGCGTGGACTGGTGGCTTATGTCGGAGGACCTCCCGGACCCTGACAACCGTCTGCTCCTGAGTTCGGATGGGAGTCTCCGGGTGCGCTGGCAGCCGAACAACCGGGTCGCCCATCAAAAGCTGGTCGAAGCCGCGCGCCAGATGATGCGGCGGGCCCGGTACCCCTTCGTCTTCACCCAGCCGATGGGCATCGAGACAAACTCGCACCAATGTGGTACACTTCGCTTTGGGCTCGATCCGGCCAGCTCGGTGCTTGATCCGTTTTGCCGGGCCTACGATCTGGAAAACCTCTATGTCGTCGACTCGTCCTTCTTCCCGTCGTCCGCCGCGATGAATCCGGCCTTGACTATCGCGGCTCAAGCCCTACGCGTGGCCGATCATCTTACCAACAAACCCCAGGAGGCATGGTCTAATGATTCAAAAACACAGTCTGTCGCACCTTGACGCCCAAAAAGTCATCGCCGCGATCCAGGCAGAGTTAGAGCAGGCAGGCCAAGGGGCGGCCGTGGCCGTCACCGACGCCCACGGCGAGTTGATCGCCTTTGTCCGGACCGACGGCTGCCCCTTACCGTCGATCAACAACGCCATCAACAAGGCCTTCACCGCGGCCCGGGAAGGCAAAGAGTCAGCGGCGATTGGACAATCGTCCCGGGCAGACAATTTTCCGATGACCAACTTCGGCGATTTGCGCTACACGGCCTGGGGCGGCGGCGTGCCGCTGGTCTATCAAGGTCAAGTCGTCGGCGCGGTGGGGGTCAGCGGCCTGCCCGAAGCGGAAGACATGGTTTTAGCCCGGCTCGGCGCGGCGGTGCTTAGCTCGGCCACCGATTGATGAGCAGGAGGAGCAACTATGGACGAGTGGATCGTGGGCATCGATCTGGGCGCCACCAAGATTGCCTTGGGCCTGATCGACCCCCTGGATAGAATTGTCGCTCACCGGCGCATTCCGACCGACGTCGCCGCCGGGCCGGCGGCCGCGGTCGAGCGCATGGTCGCCAGCCTGGCCGCCCTGCAAGCCGAGCTACCCGCCGGCCGGCGGCTTGCCGCTATCGGCATTTGCAGTCCCGGCCCGCTGGACCACGAGACCGGCCTGATCATCGACCCGCCCAACCTGACCGGCTGGCGCAATGTCCCGCTGCGGCAGATGCTTGAGAGCCGGTTGGGCCTGCCGGTCGTCCTGGAGCACGACGCGAAAGCCTCGGCCCTGGGCGAGTACTATTACGGCGTCGGGCGCGGCGCCAGGAGCATGGTCTACATCGTGGTCGGCACCGGCGTCGGGGCAGCGATCATCATCGATGGCCAGGTCTATCGCGGCCTGCACAATTCGGCCGGCGAGGTCGGCCACATTACCATCGACCGTGACGGCGAGAAAGGCAGTTCCGGCATCCCGGGCAACGTCGAGTCGTTTATGGCCGGCCCGGCCCTGGCCTATCATTATCAGCGCCTGCTAACCCACACCGATCGACCGGCCCCTGCCCAACCCATCACCGGCGAGTGGGTCGCCCAGCAGGCCGCGGCCGGCGACGACCTGGCCCGGCAGGTGCTGGCTCAAGCCGGCCAGGCTTTGGGGATCGCCATCGCCTCCCTGGCTATGGTGCTGGATATCGAACTGTATGTCATCGGCAGCAGCGTGGCCAAAGCCGGCGATCTCTTCCTCGAACCGGCCCGCCAAACAGTGCCGGCTTACGCGTTCGCGTCGGTGGCCGCGCATGTCAAGATCATGCCGGCCAGCCTGGGCGATGACGGGCCGATCTTGGGCTGTGGCTGGTTGGCCAGGCAGGGGTTGTTGAAGTTGTGAATTAGAGGAAGGTTGGAAGGCTGGAAGAGTGGAAGGCTGGAAGAATGGAAGGTTGGAGGAGTGGAGGATTGGAAGACGAGTGAAAGAAGTACAGTCGCCCCCTGAGCTTGTCGAAGGGGGCCGCCGGACTTAAGCAAGCAACTCGCCCCCTGAGCTTGTCGAAGGGAGCCGCTAACTGGAACTGATCCGCCTCGCTGCGGTACAACAAAGGTTGAAATGAAAGAAATCAATAGTGTCAGAACTAAGGTTCAAGATCTGCCGGAGCCCATCACCGGCTTCCCGCCCGAGGTCTGGGCCACGACCCGGCCCAGTGCCCGAGCGGCCCGGATCAAGCAGCGGCTGCTGGCCAACGAGCGCCAGATCGATGTTGAGCGAGCCCGCTTTGCCACCGAGAGCTACCGCGCCACCGAAGGCGAGCCGATGGTCATTCGCCGGGCCAAGCTGCTGCTGCACCTGGTCCGCTCGATGAGCCTGGCCATCCAGCCCGATGAGGTCATCGTTGGCAATCGCTCGCTGCTGCCCCGGATGGGGATCATTGCTCCGGAAGGGGCGGTCGATTGGGTCGATAAGGAGCTAGAGATCCTGCCGACCCGGCCCCAGGATCGCTTCAACATCACCGCCGAGCAAATCCGCGAGCTGCGCGAAGAGATCTTTCCCTACTGGCGCGGCCGGACGTTGGAAGACATCGTCGCCGCCCGGGTGCCGGAAGACGTCAGGGTCGCGGTGCGCGGCAAGGCCTTCTCCCTCAACCAGACCGATCATGCCCAGGGCCACATCCTGCCCGCGGTCGAGACCTGGCTGCGGTTGGGCCTGGGCGGGCTGCGCCAGAAGGTGCTGACCGCCCGGCAGCGGCCCGAGGTCCAGAGCCCGGCCCAGCAGCAGTTCTACGACGCCGCTTTGATCGGGCTGCAAGCGGCAGCCGAGTTAATGCAGCGCTACGCGGACCTGGCCGGCCACCTGGCCGCGGAAACGCCCGACCCGGCCCGGCAGGCCGAGCTGCAAGAGATCGCCGCCGTATGCGCTTGGCTGGCCGAACATCCGGCCCGTGACTTCCGCGAGGCGCTGCAGGCGGTCTGGTTTCTCTTTGTCCTGCTCCAGATCGAGTCCAACGCCAGCAGCTTCTCGCCCGGCCGTTTCGACCAGTACATGCTGCCCTACCTGGCCCGCGACCTGACCTCCGGCAAATTGAGCCTGGCCCAAGCCCAGGCACTCCTCGAAGACCTGTGGCTCAAATTCAACGAAATCGTCCTGCTCCGCAGCAGCAGCAGCGCCCGCTACTTTGCCGGCTTTCCCATCGGCTTCAATCTGATCATCGGCGGCCAAACCCCGGCCGGCCGCGATGCCACCAACCTGCTGAGCTACATGTGCCTGCGGGCCCAGGCCGACCTCGGCCTGACCCAACCAAACCTCTCGATCCGGCTGCACCAAGACAGCCCGGAGGAGTTTCTGCGGGCGGCGTCTTTTGTGATCGGGCGGGGCAGTGGCATGCCTCAGGTCTTCAACGACGAGGTGATCATCCCCGGCCAGCTCAACCGGGGTATCGCCCCTGAAGATGCTCTGAACTACGCCGTCGTCGGCTGCGTCGAGCTGTCCACGCCGGGCAAGGCCCTCGGCTGGAGCGACGCCTCGATGTTCAACTTGACCCGGGTGCTGGAGCTAACCCTCTTCGGCGGCCGGGATCCCCACAGCGGCGAGCAGATTGGCTTGGCCACCCCGCCGCTCGACCAGTTAGCTACGTTTGAAGCGCTGGAGGCCGCGTACGACCGGCAGTTGGCTCACTTTGTCGAGCTGATGGTCAAAGGCTGCAACCTGGTCGACAGCATCCACGCCGAAATCTACCCCTCGCCCTGCCTGTCCCTGGTGGTCGAAGATTGCCTCGAGCGCGGCCTCGACGTGACCGCCGGAGGCGCCCACTACAACTTCTCTGGGGTGCAAGGGGTCCAGATCGCCAACGTGGCCGACAGCCTGGTCGCCGTCAAGCAGGCGGTCTTCGAGGAGCAGTGGCTCTCCGCGCCCGAGCTCTTGACCGCCCTCAAACAGAACTTTGCCGGGCAGGAAGTGCTGCGCCAGCGCCTGATCAACCGTGTGCCCAAATACGGCAACGACGACGACCGGGTTGATGGCTACGCGCAGCACTGGGGCGATCGCTACAGCGCCTTGGTCGAGCCGTACCCGACCATTCGCGGCGGCGTCTACCAACCCGGCTTCTACACCGTCTCGGCCCACGTGCCGATGGGCGCCAATGTCGGGGCTACCCCGGATGGCCGTTTGGCCGGCACGCCGCTGGCCGATGGCGGCCTGTCGCCGATGACCGGGCGCGACCGGCGTGGGGCTACGGCCGCGCTCCACTCGGTCAGCAAGCTCAATCTCAAGCTGGCCTCGAACGGAACCTTGCTCAATATGAAGTTCTTACCTTCATTTTTTGAGGGACCGGAAGCGCTACATAAGTTCGTCTTGCTGCTGCGCGGCTTTTGCCGGCTGCACATCCCGCACGTCCAGTTCAACGTGGTCTCGGCCGAGACCTTGCGCCAGGCCCAGGCCAATCCGGAAGAGTTCCGCTCGCTGGTGGTGCGGGTGGCCGGCTACAGCGCCTATTTTACCGAGTTAGATCAGGCTCTCCAGAATGAGATCATCCAGCGAACCGAATTTTCCGAAATCTAGCCCGCTGGCGGCGCTAACCGAAACCGAAAAAGCCCGCTTAGAGCAGGTCGAAGGGATCATCTTCGATATTCAGCGTTACTCGGTCCACGATGGGCCGGGCCTGCGGACCTCGGTTTTCCTTAAAGGCTGCCCGCTGCGCTGCGGCTGGTGCGCCAACCCCGAGTCGCAGCAACCGCAGCCGGAGTTGGCCCTTTCGGAGTCGAACTGCATGACCTGCGGCCAGTTCGAGACCCCCTGCCCGATCTGTTGGGCCAATCGGGACCGGCCGGAGCGGCCAACCGTTCAGCTTCAAGCGTTCGAGACCCGGGCGGCTGTGTGCCCCACGGGCGCGATCCATTGGCTGGGGGAGCGGCGCACCGCCGGCGAGATCATGCGGATCGTCCGGCGTGATGCCCCTTTTTATGCCGAGGGCGGCGGCTTAACTTTGACCGGCGGCGAGGCGACGATGCAGCCGGATCTGGCCGAGGCACTCCTCCGCTTAGCCCGGGCCGAAGGGATCTCGACCGCGCTGGAGACCTGTGGCCACACCCGGTGGAGTGTGCTCGAACGGCTGCTGCCTTATCTTGATCACCTCCTGTACGATCTTAAGCACGTGGACAGCGAGCTGCACCGGCAGCATACCGGCCTCGGCAACGAGCTCATCCTGGCCAACTTGCGCCGGCTGGTGGCTAGCCAGGCCCCCGTGACGATTCGGGTGCCGCTCATTCCCGGCTTTAACGCCACGGTCGAAAGTATGCAGGCCATCGCCGGATTTGTGCGGGACCTGGCCGGCTCGCGGCTGAGCCTCGACTTGCTGCCGTACCATACCCTGGGCCAGGCCAAGTACCAGGCCCTCGGCCGGCCCTATCCCTGGGTCGATCATGCTCGCCTGACCGGCGCCGAGGTCGAAGCGTTGGCCAGGCTGGTGGAAAGCTATGGCTTGACAGTGACGGTGGGGGGATAAGCGAACCCACCCTATGAAAAATAGGTTTAAAGATCAAAAAGCCGCCCTATCAAGGGGCGGCTCTCCTCATAAATCCTCCGGCTTCAAAGCTGCCAAGACCTGCCTGGCTTTAACAGCTCGCCACTCACTCATGCGGCCACAAAAGAAACCGTTAGCGTCGTGGCGATGGTTTCGTCTTCATCCAACCGATCTGCTACGACCCGCAAAGCTAAGGCCTCCACTTTGGCAATAGCCTGCTGCCGCGTTTGTCCGTAAACCAAGCAACCAGGTAGTTCCATCACCTCGGCCAACCATCGACCATCAATTTCCTGTTCAACTTCAATCGTAAAATTCATTTTATCACCTTCAGCTCTGCTAGATCTTCCCGCTACTTATCCCCGGCTTCTGGCTAAACGTTATAGTACCATGAAACTTGCTTTTCGTCAGCCTTAAATCAAGGTGGCAAGAAATATCATCATAAAACTCTCAAGATAAGTTATCCTTAAATTACTGTTCACGCCTTGCGGCCGGGGAATACGACCGTTCCCTATGAAAAACGTCTAGTTATTTCAGCCAGGTGGGGGTATGGGCTATAATAAACCTATGCCCACACCCCTGTTAGCCACCAAACTTTATATCCCTTCCCTCCGGCCTAAAGTGGTCCACCGCCCCCGGCTCATCGAGCGGTTGAACAAGGCCCTCCACCAAAACCAAGGTTTTAGCCGCAAACTGACCCTTATCTCCGCGCCCGCCGGCTTTGGGAAGACCACGCTGGTGAGCAGTTGGCTGAATCAAGTGGCCGGGGCGCAGAGCAGCAACGGCGGAGAGGAGAAAAACATCTCCCCTGCTCCCCTGCTCCCCCACCCTTCCGCCGGGGTGGCCTGGCTCTCGCTCGATGAAGGCGATAACGACCTCACCCGTTTTCTGGCTTACCTGATCGCCGCTTTGCAGACGGTCGCGCCGAAACTCGGCGCGGGGGTCTTGGCCGCCCTTCAGTCTCCCCAGCCCCCATCCACCGAGTCAATCTTGACGAGCCTGCTGAATGAGATCGCCGGCCGCCCTTCGACAAGCTCAGGGCACGGCCCGTCGACAAGCTCGGGACACGGTTTCGTCCTGGTCCTGGACGACTACCACGTCATCCAAACCCCGGCCGTTGACCGGGCCTTGGCCTTTCTGCTCGAGCATCTTCCCCCGCGGTTGCACCTGGTTATCGTCACCCGGGAGGATCCGCCCCTGCCTCTGGCCCGCTACCGGGTCCGGAGCCAGTTAACCGAACTGCGGGCCACCGACTTGCGCTTTACCCCCGCCGAAGCCGCCGAGTTTCTCAACCAGATCATGGGTCTGAACCTGTCCGCCGAGGATGTCACCACCCTGGAAGCGCGCACCGAAGGCTGGATTGCCGGCCTGCAACTGGCCGCCCTGGCCCTGCAGGGGACAAGCTCAAAGCCGGCACCTGCAGACGCTGCCGGCTTCATCAACTCATTCAGCGGCAGCCATCATTTTGTGCTGGATTATTTGCTTGAAGAAGTCCTGCACCGACAACCGGCCAGCATCCAGACCTTTTTGCTGCTGACCTCCATCCTTGACCGCCTGTGCGGCCCCCTCTGTGACGCCGTTCTGGGCCCCGGTGAAGGCCCTCCCGCTCTGCCGCTCCCCGGCTCCGGTCAAGAAACCCTGGAGTATCTCGAACAAGCCAACCTCTTCCTCGTCCCCCTGGACAACGAACGGCGCTGGTACCGCTATCACCATCTCTTTGCCGACCTGCTGCGGCAGCGGCTCCACCAAAACCCCCCCGCCTTGGCGAGATCAACAGGCGAGTGCGTGGCCGAATTGCACCGCCGGGCCAGCCTCTGGTATGAAGCCAATGGCCTGGAGTTGGAAGCCTTTCAGCATGCGGCGGCCGCCCATGACCTCGACCGCGCCGAGCGCCTGATTGAAGGCGGAGGCATGCCCCTCCACTTTCGGGGCGCGGTGACGCCGGTCCTGCACTGGCTGGAGTCGCTACCGAAGACGGTCTTGGATGCCCGGCCCTCACTGTGGGTGACGTATGCTTCAGCCCTCTCAATTGCTGGCCAGAACTCCCGCGTCGAGGAGACCCTTCAAGCCGCTGAGGCCGCCTTGCCAGATGGCGAGCCGGACGAGCAGACCCGCAACTTGATCGGCCATATTGCCGCCATCCGGGCCTTGTTAGCCGCCACCCAGTACCAGGTCGAAACCCTGATTGCCCAATCGCGCCGCGCCCTGGAATATCTGCACCCCGATAACTTGCCGGTGCGCACGGCCACCACCTGGAAGCTGGGGCTGGCCTACCAATACCAGGGCGACCGGGCCGCCGCGGCTCAAGCCTACACCGAGGCCATCGCCATCAGTCAGGCCTCCGGGAATGTCTTTGTCAATATCCTGGCGACTACCGGCCTGGGCCTGATCCAGGAAGCCGACAACCAGCTCTATCAAGCCGCCGAGAGCTACCGGCGCGTCCTGGTCCTGGTCGGCGATCCGCCGCCGCCGGCGGCCTGCGAAGCGGTGCTGGGCCTGGCCCGTCTGGCTTATCAATGGAACGATCTCGAGGCCGCCCACCGGCATGGCCAAGAGAGCCTCCACCTGGCCCGGCAGATCGAGCTAATCGACAGCTCCGTGGCCTGTGAGGTCTTCTTGGCCCGCCTAAAACTGGTTCAGGGCGATGTAGCCGGCGCCACCGCGCTGTTAGCCGAGGCCAGCCAGGATGCCCGCCGGCACAACTTTGTGCAGCAGTTGCCGGAGGTGGCGGCTGGCCAGGTGCTGACCATGCTGCGCCAGGGCCGGCTGACCGCCGCCGCGCAGTTGGCTGAGAGCCACGACCTGCCCCTCAGCCGGGCCCGGGTCCACCTGGCCCAGGGGGATCCGGTCGCTGCCCTGGCCCTGCTGGAGCCGGCCCGCCGGCAGGCCGAGGCCCGGGCCTGGGCGGATGAACAGCTCAAGGCGTTGGTGCTCCAGGCCATCGCGCACCAGGCGCACGGCGACCAGGATCAGGCCCTCCAGCGGCTGGCCGACGCCTTCACCCTGGCCGAGCCGGGCGGCTTCATCCGGCTCTTTATCGACGAAGGGGAGCCGCTGGCTGACCTCTTGGCCGCCGCGGCGGCTCGAGGGCTAAGGCCGGACTATACCGGCCGGCTGCTGGCTGCCTTTGCCGGCCCTCCCCCAGCCAGGTCCCAAGCGACGACCTCCTCCCTGCCCGCTCCGCCTCCGTCGCTGGTGGAGCCGTTGAGTGACCGCGAACTGGAAGTCCTCCACCTTATCGCTGCGGGTCTCTCCAACCGGGAGATTTGCGAGCGGCTTGTCCTCGCCCTCAGTACGGTCAAAGGGCACAACCGGGTTATCTTTGGCAAGTTACAGGTCCAGCGGCGCACCGAAGCGGTTGCCCGGGCCCGCGCGCTGGGGCTGCTGTAAGCCTCACCCGACCCAACCGGGCATAGATTGTCGGGCAAGAAAGTTCAATTTTCGAAACGATAGGAGCATAGCGGCCCCATCGAGTTTAAGACAGGTAGACGGCTCAAAGCCGTTTACCTGTTTTTTTATATCCCTGGCCTTCCGCCCATCCCCAAACCAATACCCCCAACCATACTTTAGTATCTATACAGCCATACCCTTTAACCTTTATACTGGTAGTAGATTATGAAGCAGACCTCACCGGTTTAGGCCTCATCGGTTTTAAAAACCGACGAGGTCTAGCTGCCAACAGTGACCGCCGTAGGGACAAAGGGATGTCAAACCAACGCCAGCCCCAAACCAATCCAAGCCAACCGGCCACCTATCAAATCAAGCTCCAGGGTCACCTGGGCAGTCAGTGGGCCGACTGGTTTGGCGGCCTGGCCATCACCCAGACCGGTCACGGCGAGACGCTGCTCACCGGCCCGGTGGTCGATCAGGCCGCGCTGCATGGCTTACTCAGAAAAGTGCGCGATTTGGGCCTGCCCTTGCTCGCGGTCAATCGCCTTGAACCCGGCCAGGCTGATCACAAGTAGGCTTATTGAGAGAAGGAGACTGAATATGAGTGTCAACAAAAAAACCGCCAGAATCGCCGGCGGACTGTACCTGACCATCATCGTCGCCGGCATCTTCGCCGAGTTTTTTGTCCGCCAGAGCCTGATTGTGCCGGGCGAGGCCACCACCACCGCTCGCAACATTATGGCCGCCGAAGGGTTCTTCCGCCTGGGCATTGCCGCCGACCTGATCATGATTATGGCCGACGTGGCTCTGGCCCTGCTCTTTTATGTGCTGCTCAAACCGGTCAGCCAGGCGCTGTCGCTGCTGGCCGCCTTCTTCAGGCTGGGTCAGGCCACTATCTTGGGCCTCAACCTGCTTAATCTCTTCTTTGTCTTGCAGCTGCTCAATGGGGCCGGCTATCTGGCCGTCTTTAGCCCCGATCAGCTGCACGCGCTCGGGCTGCTCTTCCTCACCGGCCACAGCCTGGGTTACACGATTGGCCTGGTACTGTTTGGCCTCAGTCTCCTGATCCTCGGCTATCTGGTTTACCAAGCGAGCTACTTCCCCCGAATTCTGGGGGTCCTGTTAATGGTCGCCGCGCTCGGCTATTTAATCGATAGTTTTGCCAGCTTCTTCCTGCCCACCTACGACAACTACGAAGCCATCTTTGCCCTGGTGGTTTTCCTGCCGGCCTTTATTGGCGAACTGTCTATGTGCCTGTGGCTGTTGGTGAAAGGGGTCAAGGAGCAGCAGCCCCAGTGGCAGCCCAGCCCGGCTGTTTAAGGCTGAGACACGACAAAATTACTATCAATCAAACGAGGGGAGTAATTAATGAAAGCGATTGTTTACACCGAATACGGCGCACCCGATGTGTTGCGGCTCGAAGAGATCGAAAAACCCAGGCCCCAGGCAAATGAAGTCCTGATCAAAGTCCACGCCACCACCGTCACGGCCGTGGACTGCACCTTCCGCAAGGGTGAGCCATTTATTTCAAGACTTTTTACCGGGCTCTTCAAGCCCAAAAACTCGATCCTGGGTGATGAGCTGGCCGGAGAAATTGAAGCCGTTGGCAAAGATGTCACCCGCTTCAAAAAAGGTGACCAGGTTTTTGGGACCATGGCCGGCCATGGCGCTTATGCCGAGTACATCTGTCTGCCGGAAGAAGGGGCCACGCTGGCCCTCAAGCCGGCCAATATGAGCTACGAGGAAGCCGCCGCCAGTTGTGATGGGCTCTTAACCGCCTTACCTTTCCTGAGAGACGGTGGCCACATTCAGCCCGGCCAAAAAGTCCTGATCAACGGCGCCTCCGGATCGATTGGAAGTTTTGCGGTCCAGTTGGCCAAAGTCTTTGGGGCGGACGTGACCGGCGTCTGCAGTACGGCCAACGTCGACTTAGTCAAATCCCTGGGCGCCGACCAGGTCATCGACTACACCCAGGCAGATTTTACCCAAAGCACCGAGGCCTACGACCTCATTTTTGACACGGTCGGCAAGACTTCATTTTCCCGCTGCAAGCGCGCCCTCAAGCCCGGCGGGATCTTTCTTGAAGCCGCCATCAATGGCTTGGCCATTCTGCCGGTCGTCTTATGGACCTCAAAGATTGGCCGCAAAAAGGCCAGGATTATGGCCACAGGTTTGAGGTCGGCCGATGCCAGGACCAACGATCTCATCTTCATCAGAAAGCTGATTGAGGCGGGCCGGATCAAACCGGTCATCGATCGCCGCTATCCCTTGGCCCAAATTGCCGAGGCGCACCGCTATGTCGATACCGGCCACAAAAAGGGCAATGTTGTCATCACCCTTTAACGCGGCGAACCTGGCACAGGTAAGCCCGGTGCGGCACCGAGCCACTCACCGGATCGATCGCCTCGTTACCGATAATCAGGTTAAAGTTGGCCCCATCGGGACTGAAGGGATCGTAGCCGGGCGCCCCCAGTTCCGGACAGGCTTGCCACCAGCCGTGCTGACCGCAGACAACGCGCGGCTCCAGAGAATCGTTGAGCCGAGCCCGGGTCCGGATGCTGCCTTCCGGCGTTTCAAGCCTGACCCAGTCGCCGGCCCGGATGCCGCGCTCGGCGGCGGCGGCCGGGTGCAGTTCAATCTCCGGGTCCAGAGCCTGCCGGCGCAGACTCGGCAGGGCTCGGTGCTGGCTCTCGCAAAACAGCGTATGCTTGGCGCAAGTCAAAATCAGGGGGTAGCGCTCGGCCAGATCAGGTCGTGACACCGGACTGACCAGAGGCTCTTCGTACTCGGGCAGCGGCGAGTAGCCATGCGCCAGCATCGTCTCCGAGTAGAGTTCAACCTTGCGGGTTGGAGTGTTGAAGCCCCGGGGGCTGCCTTCTTCCTGCTCAGCGAACTTACGGTAGCGGGTCTGGACCGGCAGTCGCACCCCGCCCGGTTGCCGGCGCAGCGCGTCCAGCGACAGGCCGGACGGGCCAAGTTGGAAGCGATAGGCAGCCTCGAGGTCGCCGTCCCAAAAATGGGCGCCGAGGCCCAGGCGGTGGGCCAGATCGAAGATAATCTCGGTGTCAGAGCGAGCCTCCCCCCGGGGCTCAACCACCCGCCGGCGCAACTGGACCAGCGCTTGGGCCTCGGGGCTGACCTCGAAGCCCAACTTGAGGGCTTCGCGCTCGAAGGCGCTCGCCACCGGCAGAACGATATCGGCCAGTTCGGCCGTTGGGTTCATAAACAGATCGGCGTGAACGTAGAAATCGAGCGCGCTCAGAGCCTCGCGCCCCCACCGGCTATCGGCGTGCGAAAGGAGCAAGTTGGCCCCAAAGCCCACGAGACCCCGCACGGCGTAGGGCTGCTGCTCCAAGATGCCCCGGTAAACTTCCTCCGAGGTGACGAACTGCAACCGGGCCGGGCCTAGCGGGCGCGCCGGTAGGCCAAGGGCCTTAGCCCGCTGCCCGACCGGCAGGAGCTCTCCCCCGCTCACGTCCTCTGCCGGCGCGGCTGCAAACCGCACATTGCCGCCCGGGCTATCGAAGCTGCCGGTCAGGGCATAAAGCTGGGCAATCGCCCGGGCAATCTGGGTGGCGTTAGTTTGCATCTCCACGCCGCTCCAGGCATAGTAGGCCACCGGCCGGGCGGTCCAGAGCAGCCGGGCCGCCGCTTCCAACGGGTCAGCCTCAACGCCGCAGATTGCGGCCACGCGCTCGGGCGGATAGCGCCGGCAAAGTTGGGCGGTCAGCTCGAAGGCGGGGTGGCAGGTAAGCTCGCCGTGCCGGGTCTTCAGCGCGAACGTCCCGAACAGGGCCGGCTTGGGCTGATCCGCGGCATAACCGCCGGTGGCAGGGTCGTAGCTGATCGGACACCCCAGTCTCTCGCTCCAGGCCACGTACCGGGCGGTACTGCCGGTTTCGGCCAGATCGTGTTGGGTTAGCAAACGCCCGTTGTCCGCCCGCACCAGCAGGGGCCCGTTCGTCCAGTCGCGGATGAAGTCGCGATCGTACCACCCCCGCGCAATCATGATCTGGGCGAGGCCCAGGGCCAGGGCGCCGTCCGTGCCCGGCCGTACCCGCAGCCAGACGTCGGCCCGTTTGGCCGGCCCGGTTTGGCGCGGGTCGACCACGATCAGGCGTGCGCCCCGTTTGAGCGCCTTGACGGTGGCGGTGGCGTGGGTCAGCCGGGCCAGGTTGGGATTGTAGCCCCAGAAGAGGATGCAGCCGGCCTTTTCCAGGTCCGGCATATAAAGGCCGGGCACACTCGTGCCGTAGGTATACATGGTCGCCTGATACCGGCCCCAGGCGCACAGCTCCCACGAGACGCACAAATTTGGACTGCCGAACGCATTCATCAGCCGCTGGACCCAGACCGCGGCGTCGTCGGAGGCCGAGGTGGAGGGGGAGGCCATGCTGAAGGCGACGCTTTCCGGCCCGTGCTCTTGAGCGAGGCGGCTCAGCCTGGCGGCCGTCAGGTCAAGCGCTTCCTCCCAACTGATCCGCTGCCAACCCGGATCGGGCTCGCCCTTCGGCCGGGTGCGCTTGAGGGGATAATGCAGCCGGTCCGGGTGGTAAACCAACTCCGGCGCGGCCCGGCCTTTGGCACAGAGAGCCTGGCCGGTGGGGTGCGCCGGATCCGGTTCAAGAGCCACGAACCGGCCGTTCTCAACCACGGCGATCGAACCACACCGTGAGACACATAGAGCACAGTAACCGGGAATCCGCTCGGTCGCTTGCTTCACTGCTACCATAATGATCACTCCTTAAATCGCGGCCGCGTTGGTGAGCTGGCCGAAACTAACGGCCTTCGACAAGCTCAGGCCGCG
>CALMIS010000116.1 GCA_937864185.1 uncultured Chloroflexota bacterium | reverse complement strand
CTGGTGGCCAAATTAACCGGCTCCGGACTGGCGATCGGGGGTTTGTTTTTGGCCCGATTGCTTCCCCCTTTTCTACTCGGCCCCGTTGCCGGCGTCGTGGCCGACCGATTTGAGCGGCGCCGCATCCTGATTATCAGCGACCTGTTACGGGCCGCCGTCGTCCTGGGGTTTCTATTTATTCAGTCTAAAGAGACGGTCTGGCTGCTGTATTTTCTGACCGTTATTCAGCTCAGTATCAGCGCGTTTTTTGAGCCCACCCGAGCCGCGGTCCTGCCTAGTCTGGTTAGCCGCTCGGAGTTAATTACCGCCAATGCGCTCTCAAGCGCAACCTGGAGTATTATGCTGGCCTTGGGCGCAGCTACGGGCGGCTTGGCCACCGCCCTACTCGGGACGACCAGCGCCTTTCTCCTTGACTCAGCCACCTATCTTATCTCAGCCTGGTTTCTGACTCGGATCAACTTCGCCCCTAAGGCCTCGCTCGGCACGGAGGCCGGATATAATTCCGGCTGGCGTCTCCTCACCGATGGTTTTAACTATCTGCGCCGACACCGCCGCGTTTTGGTAATTGCTCTGCTCAAGAGCTCGAGTTCTTTGGCCTTTGGCGGCGTTGAGATTGTGCAAGTCATCTTTGCCAGAGCCTATTTTCCCCTGGGCACAGACGGTTCCGGCACGCTTGGACTTATCTATTTCGTGGTTGGCCTGGGTACCGGGTTTGGACCGCTTGTAGCTCACCGTCTCACCGGCGAGCGGGTGTGGCCCATGTATTGGGCTATTCTCACGGCGTATTTGATGATGGCAACGGGGTATCTTTTGCTGGGCTGGGGAGCCAACTTGGAAATCATTCTATTGGCGACCTTAGTTCGGACTCTGGGGACAGGCATCAATTGGGTCTACTCCTCGGTGCTATTGCAACTGCTGGTGCCGCCAGAGTTCCTGGGCCGTGTCTTTGCCTTTGATCTGGCGATGATGACCCTGGCCGCCTCGATTTCCACTTTCTACGCCGGGTGGGCTCAAGATAACTTTGGTTTTGGACCGCATGAAATCTCATTCTCCTTAGCAGCGACTTGTATAGTGATGATGGCTGGCTGGCTAACTTTTATGAAAATAAGCGCCCAACCCAACAACGCCATAACCTGTCAGGACGAACCGTAGCCCGACTCACCTTAAAATCCTGTTGCCCTGCCATTTTAGACGTGCTATACTGGACTGAATAAGTCAGCCTAAACCGGTCTGCAATTTATGTCCTATCTCAAGTCGTCGCTATCGACTCAGATCAACAAATCGCTCCGGATCGTCCTAATTGAGGGCGAGTCGGGGTCGTTAGCCTCCCTCCACGAGTACCTGATCAAGTCCGGTCACCAGGCCAACCTGCTGCACCGGGTTGATGAAGCCCTGGCCCGCTTAGCTCAAATCGATCTGGTAATTTTTGACAGCGCCGCAGCCCAGCGGCCTAGCTCGAGTAAGCTGGTCCGGGCGCCGGCCGTCATCGTGCTGACGCACCGCCCCACCGACTCGCTGCCACCCTGGCTGCAAGGGCGCCACATCTCTTTGGTCAATTTTCCGGCGACCCCGCAAACCCTGGTCGAGCAGTTGCCTTACTACAGCTCACCGCGGCCGTTGGGCTTTACCCTGGAACCCAGCAGCAGCGAGCACCTGGCCTTGCTGTTTGGCATCACCCAGTTCTTAAGTGGCTATCTGGAGCAAGACGACCTCTATGAACGGGTCTTGACTTTGGCCCCTTACCTCAACGCCGAGTTTGCCGCGCTGCTTATTCGGGAAAGTGGCGAGATTTCTTACTATCGCTCCACCCAGCCGGGGCGCGAGGATCTGCTGGGCTCGGCCGGGCGGCGCTTTGCCCAGCGGCTGCTGGCAGATGGAGTGGAAGGCTGGAGTCTGCACCATAACCAGCCGGTCATTATTGCCAACACCCGGCACGACAGCCGCTGGTTTCGGGCCTCGTACATGCCGACCCAGGATCACGCTGTGGCGGTGCTGCCCATCAACTTGGAGCGGGTCGAGGCCCAGGGCCTGTATCTGATCGGTCATACTCAGCCTGGCCATTTCAGCGAGGCCGACCTGCCTCTCCTCAAGGCTGTGGCCCGCCAGGTTGGTATGGCCATCGAGAATACGCTGCTGTTTAAAAACCAGCTCCAGCGCTCAACCCAACTGGCCCTGATCAACGAGGTTAGCCAAGCAGCCACTTCCATTTTAAACCTGGATTTGATGCAGCACACCGTCGTTCAGGCCATCCGTCGCAGCTTTGCCTGCCACAGCGTTAGCATTCACTTGCTGGATCACCACACCCACCGGGTTGAGTTGAAGGCGCGTGCTTCCGTGGATCCCTATGACCATGCCATCGTGCCGACGAGTCACGCCCTGAAGGAAGGCTTGATCGGCTGGTCAGTCGCGACGAACCGGACCGTCCTGACCAACGATGTGACCCGAGAGCCACGTTTTATCCAGACTGAAGCCAGCCGCGAGGTCCGCTCGGAACTGTGTGTGCCGATCGCGCTGGGGACAAAAATCATCGGTGTCCTGGATTTGCAGAGCATTCAGCTTGAAGCCTTTAATCGACATCACGTCACCGCCCTGGAAACTTTGGCGGATCAACTGGCTATTGCCATCGAAAATGCGCGTCTCTACGACGAGATCAACCGGCGCGTGGAGCAGCTCAAGACGCTGAACCAGATCGGCCAGGCAGTCGTCTCGACCCTGAATCTGCAAGAGACACTCACCCTAATCACCGATCACGCGACCCGGCTTATGGAGGTAGCGGCGGCGTCGGTGGTGCTGTTAGATGAAGCGGCGGGCGAGGTTTGGTTTGCGGCTGCCTCCGGCGAAGGTTCGCGCCAGACCATTGGGTGGCGGTTGCCTTTGGGGCAGGGCATTGCCGGCTGGGTGACCCAGCACGGCCAGCCGGTTATTGTGCCGGATGTCTACACCGATACCCGCTTCTTCGCCGAAATTGACAAGCAGAGCGGCTTTACCACTCGCTCTATCCTGTGTGTCCCCTTGCAGTCCAAGGGCAAAACGATTGGCGCCATCGAGGTCATGAACAAGAAAGTAGAGACGTTTAATGACGAAGATTTGGCGCTCCTCCAGGCGATGGCCGCACCGGCAGCCACGGCGATCGAAAACGCTCAACTTTATGAACGCCAGAACCAGACCATCAAAAGCCTGGCTGAAACGCAGCACCAGCTTATTCAAAGCGCTAAACTGGCAGCCGTAGGCGAGTTGGCCGCCGGCGTGGCTCACGAAATCAATAATCCGCTGACGGCTATCATCGCTCTGGCCGGCTTGCTGAAAGAGACCCTGCCGGAGGAGCGGCCTCTCAGCGTTGAGACGCAAGAGGATCTGGACATCATCCACAAAGAGGCGCGCCGGGCCCGCGATATTGTCCGTAACCTGCTCGACTTTGCCCGGGTCGAGCCGCCCCACCTGCGGCCAGCGGACTTTAACCAATTGGTCGAGGAAGCAGTCAACCTGGTTTACATTAAGAGCGTCAGCTACCGCGTCGAGTTACAGAAAGCCCTCACCCCCCTACCCGAGCTTCAACTTGATGCCAATCAGATCAAGCAGGTTTTGGTCAATCTCCTCAACAACGCCGTCCAAGCCATGTCAGACTCAGACCAGCCGGCCATTCTCAGGATCTCAACCCACCTCAAGTCGAGCCCCAATGGCCCTTCGACTCCGCCGCAAATCATCTGCTGCATCAGCGACACTGGCAAAGGCATCCCCCCCGAACACCTGGACAAGATCTTTGACCCGTTTTTCACGACTAAAGAGGTGGGCCAGGGCACGGGTCTGGGTTTATCGATCAGTTATGGGATTATAAAAAAGCACGGCGGCGAGATCAGCGTCGAGAGCCAAGCCGGGCAAGGGGCCACCTTCAGCTTAAGCTTACCGGTGATCGCGCCGGCATTTGAGGACTTAGAGTGGTAACTCGCGAAAGAATCCTGGTGGTTGATGACGAACAAAGCGTAGTCCGCTCCTGCCGGCGCATCTTGGAGCGGGAAGGCTACGTGGTGCTGGGGCAGACTGATAGCAGCCTCGTGCCTGACCTGCTTCGTCAGGAAACCTTTGACCTCCTCCTGACCGATATCAAAATGCCACGCTTGACCGGCTTGGAACTTCTGGAGCTGGCCAGAGAGATTGACCCTCACCTGAGCGTGGTCTTAATCACCGGCTACGGGACCATCGATGACGCCATCAAGGCTATTCAGTTGGGAGCCCAGGGATTCCTGATGAAGCCGTATGAACCGGAAGCGCTGATCGCCACCGTGCGCAACAACCTGGATCGACGGGCCCTCTTGCGGGATAGTCTCCGGCTGCAAACGCTCCTGCCGCTCTTAGAAATCAACCAGATTTTACAAGTTGCCGGAGGTGAAATATCATTAACCAAGCGTGTCCTGGATGTGGCGTTTAAAGCAACCGGGGCCAGTCGCATGGCGTGGCTGGTCGTGGCCAATCAAACCGAAACAAAGCTAACAGTTGAAGAAGCGGTCGTTCTGCCGGCCGGTAGGCCCTCAACCCTACCCGCTGAGGCGCTAGACCGGGTGCTCCACTCGGCTCAGCCCGTCTGGGTAACGTCGGCGGGCGAGCTGCTGAGGGAGGCCAAAGGGCAGTCCAAACTGGTGGGGGCCTTGCTGCCGTTGTCGGTTAAGGGCCGGCTGGCCGGGGTGCTGACGGCTGAGTCAGGTGGAGCCGAGGGCGGGCCGTTTGGACCGATCAGTCAGGACTTGCTCTCGGTTTTGGCCGGGCAGTTGGCAATCATCTTGGAGAATGTGCAGCTTTTTAAAGAAGCTGAGTCGCTGCGTAACTTCAACGAAGACATTATCCAGACCATGACCAATGGTTTAATCAGCCTGGATCAAGCCGGCTGCATCACCGTCTTCAATCCGGCCGCGGCGGCGATGCTGGGTTATGCGGCTGCGGAAGTGTTAGGCCGGCCCATTAGCGAGGCCCTGCCCGGAGCCGACTCTCTGGTGACGGTATTCAGACAGACCATGACGGCCGGTCAGGACCAGCCGCGCCGAGAGATCGAGCTCGAAGGTCGCCAAGGCCAGCGCCTGCCGGTCTCGGTGAGTACCGCCTTACTTAAAGGCGAAGCTGGCCGGGTGGGCGTTGTCGGGGTCTTGGAGGATTTGCGCGAGATTAAGGCCCTGGAAGCCGAGCGCCGGCGTCTGGACCGGCTGGCAGCGTTGGGGCAGATGTCGGCCGTGGTGGCTCACGAGATCCGCAACCCCATTGCCGGCATCGCGGCCGGGGTAGAGTATCTCACCAAAGATATGCCGGCCGGCTCAGTCGAGGCTGAAGGCGCAGCCCTGGTTCAAGGCGAGATCAAACGGGTCAACCGTATCCTGGAAGATATTCTTTTTATAGCCCGGCCGCTACACCTCACTTTTTCACCGGCCGATATTAGCGACATTATCCGGGCCGTGATGCAGCGCTGCCAACCAATGGCGGTCGCTAAGCGGGTCAACCTGGTCCTGGAAGCGCCGGCAAATCTACCTCGGCTCAACGTTGACGCCGAACGGTTGGAGCAAGTCTTCAACAACTTGATCATCAATGCGATCCAGGCGATGCCGGGCGGCGGGCAGGTGACCCTTCAACTCGCCGACCGGCCGGAACAAGCCATCCTCGTAATCACCCTGACCGATACCGGGCCCGGCATCGATCCGGCGATCTTAAACCGAATTTTTGAACCGTTTTTCACCACCAAGAGCAAAGGGACGGGGCTGGGCTTGAGCATTGTCCGCCGGATTGTGGAGCTTCACCAGGGCACCATTGAGGTGACGAGCCTGGCCGGGCAGGGGACCAAGTTTGTGTTAAGCTTGCCCCGGCCATGACCGAGGACGGAGATAAGTTTTGTGAGACCCAAGATTCTCATCGTCGATGATGAGCCGACGATGCGCTACTTTCTGCGGCTGCATCTCCTAGACCACGGCTACGAGGTCACTGAAGCGGAGACAGGGCAGCAGGCCAAGGATCTGATCGACAGCGCCAGCTTTGACCTGGCCCTGGTCGACTTGCGCCTGGGCGATATGGATGGCCTGGACGTCATGCGCTACCTGCGCCAAGCGGCACCCAAGACCAGCGTCATTATTCTGACCGGGCACGCCACGCTGGACTCGGCCATCGAGGCCCTGCGGCAGGGTGCGCACGATTACGTGATTAAGCCCTACAACTCTGACGAGCTGCTGGCCAGTGTGGCCGATGGCATTGCCCGCCGCTCGGCCGATCCGGCTGTTGAACCTGACGATCAGGTTCAGATCCTGGCAGTCAAAGCCTTACAGGTCAATATGGCTTCGCGCCAGGTGACTCGCGCGGGCACGCGGATCACCCTGACCCCGACCGAATTCGATATTTTGGTGACGCTGATGGCCCAGCCCGATGTAGCGATGGATGCGATTACGTTGGTCAAACGGGTTCGTGGTTATGAAGCCACCGAAGCGGATGCCCGGGCTATCGCACGGGTGCATGTTCACCGCCTGCGGCATAAACTGGAAGCCGATCCGGCCAACCCGGAGTACATCATGACTGTGGCAGGGGGCAGATACCTGATCAACTCCCAGTAGCCCGATGAACTGTAACTGTCTTGTAACCACCATTAAGGGTCAACTTATGTTATAGTAAAGCTCAGGCTACTTGCGAATAGGAGACCCTCATGTCCGCAGCACCTCTATCCAAACGCATTCTCATTGTCGATGATGAAACCACGTTGGCTTTTTTTCTGCGTCGAGACCTGCAAGAAGCGGTCCCCCACTACCAGGTGGATATTGCCTCTTCCGGGGAAGAGGCGCTGACTAAGCTGACTTATAGCCCCTGTGACCTGTTGATTACGGATTTAAATATGCCGGGCATTAGTGGTTTTACGCTGGTGGAAGTGGCGCGATCCCTTTATCCAAAAGTCCAGGTGATTTTGATGACCGCTTACGGCTCTCAAGAAGTTCGCGATGAGACGAATAAGTTGAAAGTCCAGGGTTTCTTTGTTAAACCGTTTCCGACAGCCGAGTTAAGAGATTGTGCTTGCGATATTCTGATCAACGGTCAGTCTCGCGCCCTCGTCGTTGACCAGGTCGCGGCTAGCGTGGGGGCGGGTAGCGGCGCTGACAGCGGCATTGACAGGGGTGCGGCTAGCGGGACTGATTGATCATCTAGCCGGCAACGTCGCCGACCATGTTTCACAAATTCAGCTAGATCGGGTAAAGTATCTCTCAACCAACACACCGACAACTTCAAGGAGGCTCTGCCTCAGTTATGGCGAAAGTTATTCTTTGTATTGAAGATAATCTCGATAACATGACCCTGGTGAAACGGGTCTTGGAAATCGAGGGGTATGAAGTCATTTCGGCCGAAACCGGTCAGGAAGGCGTGCATAAAGCGCTGACCTTACTCCCCGATCTCGTGATCACCGATATCAATTTGCCCGACATCGATGGTTATGAAGTGACCGATGCGCTCAAGAAGAACGCTAAGACCGCTCGCATCCCAGTGGTGGCCATGACGGCAAATGTGATGAAAAAAGACCGCGATAATGTCTTTCGAGCGGGCTGCGACGGCTACATTTCCAAACCGATTGACATCGATGAGCTGCCGGTGCAAATTGAAAGTTTCTTGAAGGGAATCAAATGATGACACAAACGGTCATTGCCGAGTCCGCTCGGAACGAGCCGATCGATCCTAAAGATGCCTATGTCCTGGTCGTTGAGGACAATTTACAGAATCTGGTACTCATTGCCCGGTTGCTGGCCTTTATTGGCGTGCGGCGCTATGAATGGAAAGCGTCCGGTTGGCAAGTATTGGAATTTGCCGATACAATGCCTCGGGTCGATCTGGTGCTGATGGATCTGCACCTACCCTATGAAGACGGCTACGATGCCCTGGCTAAACTGCGCAGCGATGAGCGCTTTGCCAATACTCGAGTAGTCGCCGTGACCGCCGATGCTAACCCAAACTCCATGGAAAAAGCCAAAGAGTCCGGCTTTAACGGCTTCCTGGGTAAACCCATCGACCCGGATCGCTTCCCTGATCAAATCATTAATATCTTGCGCGGTGAGGAAGTCTGGGACTTAGGTTACCAGAGTTAGGCATCTGTGGCGCCAACAGTTGCCGGCGCTTTCAGTCCCAACCGGCGCCGACAACCGCTGGGGGCTGACTATGCTCCCGGGTTGGATTAAAGACCTTAAAAACTTCATCAAATCTGTGGATTGAAATTATGAGCAAAGTGACCAAAGATGCGGCCGAAGGACTGGCAGATCAAGTGGCCGAACTCTCCCGATCTCTTGAGCAGACTCAAAACCAGTTAAGAAGTACCCAACAAACCCTGGCCGAAACCCAAACTCTCAACCGGATCGGCCGGGTGCTGGCCAAAGCCGCCGATCTTCAACAGGTCGTAGCCGAGGCGTTGATGGAATTTGTTGGCGGTTTGGGCCTGAGCCAGGGCAGTATGATTCTGGTTTCGCCGGATTATACCGCCGGCCAGCTCGTCGCTTATGTGGAAGAAGGCAAGCTGCAGGAGAGCGAAAAGCTTCACTTTCCCCTTGATCCTGACCAACCCGCTCAAAAGAGCCTACTCAGTGGCAGGCCGTTTGTCAGCACTAATCTCGCCCACGATCCACAGCTTGATCCCATCTTTACTTTAAATCGAAAAAAACCGGCCAAGGCTATTCTTCAGGTACCGCTGGTCATCCGTGGTGACGTCATTGGCTGGGTTGGGGCAGATGCCCTGGAGACGGACAACGAATTCAGCCCGCGTAACATCGATCTGGCTCAGGCCATGGCCGAGCAGATCGCCGTCACCCTGCAAGATCTGCGTCTTTTGGAGCAAACCGAACGGCGCGCGGAGCGGCTTAAGGCCGTGGCCATCGTGGGTGAGGCGATCACCCGCCTCACGGAACTGGATGAAATTCTTTACACCACCGTCGATTTAATTCGTGACCGCTTTGGTTTTTACCATGCCTCCATTTTTCTCCTCGATGAAGCCCGCCAGTGGGCCGTGGTCCGAGCCTCCACCGGCGAGGTTGGCAAAATTATGGTCCAGCGGCCGCACAAGCTGGGGGTCGGCAGCCACTCGATTGTGGGTTACGTCACCCAGCACGCCACACCCCGCATCGCTCTAGATGTGGGCCGGGATGCGGTCTGGTTCGATAATCCCTTGCTGCCGAAAACCCGCTCCGAGATGGCCCTGCCGCTCATCTCGCGGGGTCAGGTGATTGGCGCCCTGGACGTGCAGAGTACCGAGCCGGCCGCTTTCTCCACCGAAGATATCGAGATCCTGCAAATTATGGTCGACCAGATCAGCGCCGCTCTGGAGAACGCCCATCTCTACCAAAAGGCTCGCGAAAGCCAGGGCTTTATGAAAGCTATCATCGACCAGATCCCCGACCCAATTTTTATCAAGGATCGAGCGCACCGCTGGATTGTGGTCAACACCGCCTTTGCTCAAGGCATTCTTGGCCGGCCGGAAGAGGAGGTCCTTTACCACAGCGACCCCGATTTTCTGCCCGCGGAAGAGGCTCGGTGGTTTTGGGCCGAGGACGACAAAATGTTCGACTCCGGCCAAACCCAGGAAACCGAAGAGACGATCACCACCCATACCGGTGAAATTCGCACGCTCTTTACCCGTAAGGTCCCCTTAACACTGACCCAGGGTGAGACAAAGCCCGAATTTTTGGTCGGGATCATCAACGATATCACCAACCAGAAACAGCAGGTGGCTGAGCGCGAGCGTCTGATCGAGGAGACGCGCCGTACCCTGGAACGGACCCGGACACTTTACCGGATCAGCGATACGTTGGCCGCTTCCTCTGACCCGCGCCTGACCTATGAGACGGTGCTGGGCGAGTACTTGAAGTTGCTGGGGCTGAAACAGGGCAGCATTATGCTGATGGACCCGGCCAGCAACACCAACCGGGCTCAGGCTCGCTTCATCGACGGTCAGCCGGTTGAACCCCGGCTGGTGCTGCCCGCCGAACACGACCCGGCCGCCCAGTATCTTCGCCAAATCCCCCAGCCCTTGATCATCGAAAATGCCCAGAATCATCCGCTCGTTAAGCAGGTGGTCCGGATGCGCGGCCACCGCGAGATCAAGTCCATGCTTTTTATTCCGTTGTTGGTCCAAAAAGAGTTCGTCGGCTCAATCATCATCGACGTCGCCGAGGAAGGTTACATCTTTAATCCCAGCGATATTGATATCGGCGAGGCGATAGCCGATCAGTTGACCATCTGGTTGGAAAACCGGCGCTTGCTGGCCGAAGCGAAGGCCAGAACGGAACTGCTGCAAACTGCCGCCGAAGTATCCCGCGCGGCCAGTTCGATTCTGGATATCAATCAGTTGATCGAAACCTCGGTCAACTTAATCCGCGACCGCTTTGATTTCTACTACGTGGGTTTGTTTATGGTGGATGAAACCGGTGATTGGGCCGTGCTGCGGGCCGGCACCGGGGAGGCCGGGCAGGTTCAACTCGCCAGAGGTCACCGCCTCAAAATTGGTGGCGAGTCAATGATCGGCTGGTGTGTGCAGCATCGCCAAGCGCGGATTGCTTTGGACGTGGGCGAGGATGCCGTCTGGTTCAGTAATCCTGATCTGCCCCACACCCACTCCGAGATGGCCCTGCCTTTGGTCAGCCGCGATCAGGTCATCGGGGCCCTGACCGTGCAAAGCACCGAGCGCTCGGCCTTTTCCAAAGAAGACGTGACGATGCTTCAAACCATGGCCGATCAGTTGGCCAACGCCATCGATAACGCGCGTCTCTTTGAGAGCGTGGCCAGTGCCCGCCACTCGGCGGAGGCCAGTCTGCAAGAGGTTCAGGCTCTCCAGCATTTGAGCCAGGCTTTGTCCGGCACGTTGCGGGTTGATGATGTCGCGACCGCTTTCTTTGAGAGCTGCAGCCGGCTGTTGGGTTTCGATCGGCTGGTTTTGGCCCTGGTCGATCGGCGGCAGAGGCAAATTAAAGTTATTGCCGGCCACAATCTTAGCCCAACTCATCTTAACAGCCTGAATTGTCCGTTAGACGAGCCCAATCTCTGGGCTAAGGTAGTGACTACCGGCGAGTCGCAGGTGGTGGTCGCCCAGCCACCGGCTGAAGGGCTGCGGATTATCGTACCGATTACACTTCGCCAACAGCAGTGGGGCGTGGTGGAGGCAAATTTTAAACCAGACCGGGGCGATGCTTTGAGCGAGGCTCAGCAGCGGCTGCTCCAGGCGTTCGTATCCCAGATGGCCCTGGCCTTGGAAAGTGCTCAGCGCTACGAAACCGCCGAAAAGGCAGCGCAGCGCGAAGCCGTGATTCGGGAGATCACGGCCAAAATCCGCAGCGCCGTCACCATGGATGATATTCTGAAGACAACGGTGAGCGAGCTAAGCAAAGTCGTTGGCGCTTCTAAGGCAAATATCTCGTTGGGCGTGTCCAGCCCCCCGGCCGCCGGTTCGGACGGAGCCTCCAACGGTGATAGCCAAGTTCAAAATGGCAAGGATGGCCGGAATGATTGATCAGCAAAGCCAAACGGTTCCCCTGAGTGAAGCCACTTACCAAGATCTGATTGAGCGATCCAACAGTATCATTCTGCGGATAGACTCCCAGGGCTACCTCACTTACCTCAACCTGTTTGCCGCCAACTTTTTTGGCTACAGCCGTGAGGAGATCATTGGCCGACCGGTGGTTGGCACTCTGGTGCCGCCCACCGACGAGCTTGGCCAGAATTTGGCCGAGATGATGGCCGGCATCCTGGCTAACCCAAACAAGTATGCCAGCAACGAGAACGAAAACATGTGCAAGAATGGCGACCGGGTCTGGATTTCTTGGTCTAACCAGCCCATCACCGACAGTAGCGGTCGCCTGGTTGAGGTGTTGTGCATTGGCAATGATATCAGCCGGCGCAAACGGGCCGAGGAAGCACTCCGCGAGACTGAAGCTCGCTACCGGAGCATCTTTGAAAATTCGGTTGAAGGGATGTTCCAGACTACCCCGGCCGGTCAATACCTGCGCGCTAATGCCGCGCTGGCCCGGATCTACGGCTACGCCTCGCCAGAGGAGCTGATCAAAACCGTTACCAACATTGAGCACCAACTCTATGTCGATCCAAACCGCCGCGACGAGTTCATCCGTTTCATCCAGGAGCGGGGCCAGGTCAACGGCTTTGAAGCCGAAGTCTACCGCAAAGATGGCCGCATCATCTGGATCTCCGAGACAGCCCGGGTGGTGGAGGAACATGGCCGGGTGGCCTTTTACGAAGGCACCGTTACGGACATCACGCAGCGCAAGCAGATCGAAGAAGAGATCCTCCAGCGCAACGTGCAGTTGGCCGCCTTCAACCGGGTAGCCACCGCCCTGACGGCAGCCACCAACATCGAGGTTGCCCTGAGTGAGGTGGTCCGGGAAATCGGGGTGCTCTTGAAGGCCAGCTACGGCACTTTTGCCCTGCTAACCTCTGACCAAACCGGCCTGGACTTGATCGCCACCTATGCCGCCGGCGACAAGCCGCCGGTCGAGCCAAGAATTATCCCGTTAGCGGCCAACAGCGTGGTTCAGCAGGTGATCAAGGGTAGCCAGGGCTTGATCACCACCACTGCTTCGCTTCCTTCGGAGGAGTCGCCGCCAGCATGGCCGCAACCCGCCGGCGATAGCTCGCTGATGATCGTGCCGCTGATCGTGCGCAGTCAGGTCATCGGCACGTTGAGCCTCATTCGCCCCCAACCGGAGCCGGAGTTTTCAGCCGCTGAGCTTAGCCTGGCCGAGACCCTGGCCGGCCAAGTTTCCGGCGCGGTCGAGAATTTCCGGCTGCTCGACGAGAGCCAACACCGCTCGACCTCGCTGCAAACGGCGGCGGAGGTTTCCAAAGCCGCCAACTCCATCCTGGATGTCGCTGACCTGATCCACACTTCGGTCAATCTCATCCGCAACAAATACGACTTTTACTACGTCGGCATGTTTTTGGTGGATGAGAGCCGGCAGTGGGCGGTGCTTCAAGCCGGAACGGGTAAGGCCGGCCAGATCCAGTTGGCCAAAGGTCACAAGCTCAAAATCGGCGGCGAGTCGATGATTGGTTGGTGTATCGACCAGCGCCGGGCCCGGATTGCCCTCGATGTTGGCGCCGAAGCAGTCCGCTTCAATAACCCCGATCTGCCCGAGACCCGCTCGGAAATGGCCTTGCCGCTGATCAGCCGGGATGCCGTGATCGGGGCCTTGACGGTCCAAAGTGCCCGGCCGGCCGCTTTTACCGCCGAAGACGTGACCCTGCTCCAGACCATGGCCGATCAACTGGCCAACGCCATCGCCAACGCCCGCCTGTTCGAGAGCGCTGCCACTGCCCGCCGCGAGGCTGAAGAACGCCTTCAGGAAACCTTGGCTCTGCAGCAGTTGAGCCGGGCCCTGTCCGGCTCGCTAGAGCAAGAGCAGATTTTGCAGCTCTTTTTCCAGGCCTGTCTCGACAAGATCGGCTTCGAGTATGTGCTGCTCTCGCTGGTTGAGCTTGATTACAACCGGGTGCGAGCCCTGGCCGGCGTCGGGATCCCTGAGCAGCAGCTTCAGCATTCCGTCTACTCGCTGGACTCTAAAGTTATCGCCGTTGACGTTATTCGGAGCGGCCAAACCGAAGTCATCACCGGCTGGGACGACCGCTTTGCCAACGAGCCGTTTGAAACAGGCAGATCCCGGGTCGGGGTGCGCCTTTTCACCCCCATTACCCTCCGCCGGGAAAACATCGGTCTGGTCGAGGCCGGCTTTAACTCAGATGACTCGTGGTCGATTTCGGAGCCGCAGGTACGCCTGCTGCAAGCTTTTGTGTCCCAAACCGCGCTGGCCCTGGATAACGCCCGCCGCTATGAAGCCAGCCAGCGGATGACCGAGCGAGAGGCCTTAACCAAAGAGATCATCAACAAGATTCGGGCTTCCAACGATTTAGATCTCATCTTAGCCACGACCGTTCAAGAAGTGGGGCGGGCTATTGGCAGCAAACGGGCCGTTATTCAAATCGATCCGGCCGAAGGAGGCAGCGGTTTTGGCCTCGATCGCCACAGCAGCCAGCCGGCTGCCGGCAGCCGCCACGGCTATGTTTTCTCGGACTCCGAACTTTCGCCTTTCGATGTGCCGTTGGAGCTTGAATCCGGCCAGAGTCTGTCTGCTCCCATCCAGCTCCAAAATAAGACGCTCGGTCAAATCAGGGTCGATGACCCGGCGCGCGACTATTGGAGCATTGATGACATGAGTTTGTTGGAAGAGATCAGCTCGCAAGTCGCGCTGGCCATTGACCACGCCCTTCTACTCGAGCAATCTCGAGAGCGATCCCGCGAGCTATCGATTCTGTTTGATGCCACCCGCCAACTGACTGAAACGATAGACCTGGAGCAAATTTACACGATTCTGGCTCGCCAGGTGACTGATTATCTCAATGGCGACCGCTGTACGGTCTTGGCCCTGAACCCGGCGCGCACCCACTTTGAAGCCATCATTGAAAAGTCACGGGACTCTGATGGCCGCTTAACCGACCGCCCGGCCTCCCTACGGGTGGCCCTCGCTGAGGCAGCCTCGCTGCAGCGCCTCCTGCAGGAGCCGCGGACCTTTGTCCACCCCTTTAACGCTCCCGATTTGGACGCTTATACCCGCCAAAGAATGGCCACTGCCCCAATCCCTTTTCAAACTAGTGCCGGCTTTCCCCTGCTGGCCCGAGACCGGTTGGTAGGGGTGCTGGAGGTAGCCCATCTTGAGCCACATCCCTACAGCCAAAATGAGTTGCAGTTGGTTCAAGCCATTATTGGCCAGGTCGCCGTGGCTATTGAAAACGCCCAGTTGTTCCAACAGACTCAAGCGGCCCTGGCCGACACGCAGCGTTTGTTTGAGATTAGCAGCGCTCTGGTGGAAAGCAGCAGCGTTCATGAGGTTTTCGAGACGATTATCGAGACCGTTCGCAGCTATGAGGTGGACCGGGTCAGCATTTCGCTGTTCGACCGGACTCAATCCGGCCAAATTGACACCGTGACCATCGTCTCAACCTGGGACCGGGATGAGACCAAGCAGCTCCCGGTCGGCACCAAGTTTTCCGCCGACAGTTTCTCCCTGGTCGGCGCTTTTGCCCAACCGCCTTTCCACCCACTCATCTCGCACGATCTACGCCGGCCGGAGGGGCAAGATCCTCGCATGGACGATGAGTTTCGCCGTTATGTCCTGCGTGAATTTGAAGCCGTCACCCTCTTCTCCGCCCCGATGTTCTTGGGGGCCGAGTATAAGGGCGTTATGTCGATTTACACCCGCAAGCCCCACCTCTATACGGACCAGGAGATCCGGATCTATCAGACCCTGGCCGATCAGGCGATTATTGCGATTGAAAACTACCGCTTGCTAGAGCAGACTCGCGCCGAGCGCGACCGCGCCTCTCTCCTATACGAAGTTGGCCAGGCCCTGAATCGTCCGATCAGAGTAGCCGATGTTGAGGACATTCTCCTCAGTTTTACCCCAAAAATCGGGGTGACTCACACCGAGATTTACATTACTGACGGCGAGTCGTTTTTCTCCGGCGCTTCAACGGTACCCAGCCGTCAGGATATCGCTTCCAGGACTTTGGCCGAACTGGCTTTTAGCCAGGGGCCGGAGAGCAGCGTATTGGGCCACGAGACTACGTTGGTCCGGACTCGCCCCACTGAGCATGGGCCGTGGCCGCTGGCCAACCTGCCCGGCATGCCCGACATGCAGACCCTGGCCTGCGTTCCTTTCCGTTCCACCCGCAGTACCCTTTACGGCGTCTTGACCTTCTTACACAGCGAACCGGATGCTTTCCGCCCGGAGCAGATCACTATTTTTGAGGCGATGGCCCACCAAACCGCAGCGACCCTGGAAAACGTCTGGTTGTTACAGCAAACCCGCCGCGTCCTCGATGAAACCGAAGTCCTCTACCGGGCAACGCGCCGGTTCAATAGTGCCCAGAGGGTTGAGGACCTGCTCCAAACCCTGGTCAGCAGTTTCAGCCATGCCGTTCTGCAGCTCGACACGATGCTCTTAGCGATAACCTCCTTGACCGCCAACGATCACACGCCCGATCTTTTCCATGTGGTTGCCGCCTGGGAGCACGATGGCGGCGGCGTCCAGGAGACTGACTTCAAGCTGGTCCGAGCCCAGTTCAGCTTTATGGATGAGCTGCGCTTCGACTCGCCCCTGGAGGTGGTCTACGATCAACTTACCCCGGAGGTCAAGGCCGCGGTTGATGAGCAACTGACCGGCCTGCGCTCGCTGCTGTTAGTGCCCATGATCGTCGGTCCGGAATGGGTGGGCTTGCTTATTTTGGGCAGCCGGTCTAACGATTATAAGTTTGATTTAGCTGCCCAAAACCAGATCGTCACTTTGGCCGGTCAAGCGGCCGTTATTATGCAGAACCTGCAATTAGTGGCGGAAACCCAGAAAAACCTCTTCCACACCGAAATCCTCTCCAACCTGGGGCACCAACTGCTGGCCACCGATCTGGCCGAAGTCATGTACGACCTGGCCGTCTCGGCCGTTGCGGCCACAGAGCCGGATCGAGGGGCGGTCGCGGCCGTGATCAAGCGGGCAGGGGAAACGGTTGAACTGGAGCTGGTCGCCTGGTGGGATACCCCGGGCCAGGACTGGACTGCCTCCCTGGCCGATCTACCGCGCTATGAGTTGAGCACCGAGCTCATTGAGCATTTTGATGGCAACCAGGCGCTGGTGATCAGCCAAACCGATGAAAAGAAGCGTTACTCAACAGCACTGCATCGCTTACTGAACGAGACCCTGCAGATTTGTGATGCCGTGGTTGTCCCCTTGTGGTACAACCGCACCGCGCAGGGCTTCATTTTGATTGCCAGCCACAGCCAGAAGTTCTTTACCGCGGACAACATTCGGTTATATGAGGATATTGCTCGGGAAACCTCGGGAGCGCTGGAGAACCGGCGCTTGTTCGATCAAGCGGAGGGGCGGGCTCGCCAGTTGGCCACGGCGGCCGAAGTCTCCCAAGCCGCGACCGCCTACCTGGATCTGGATACGCTGCTGTCGAAGGCCGTTGACCTGATCAAGGAGCGTTTCAATTTCTATCACGTCTCCATCTTTCTGGTCGACGAGTATCAGAAATTTGCCGTGGTTCAGGCCGCTACCGATCGGGTGGGCCGCGAAATGTTGGCCAAAGGCTACAAGCTGCCGGTCGGCGGTCAGAGCATCGTGGGTGCAGCCACGGCCAGCGGTCAGCCTCGGGTGGTGCAAAACATAAAAGATGATGCTCGGACAACGCTCAATCTGCTGTTACCTCACATTCGCTCGGAAATGGCCCTGCCGCTGATGGCGCAGGGGCGTGTCATCGGCGCCCTGGACGTCAAGAGCACTGAGTTAGGCGCCTTTGATGAAAGCGACATCACTATTCTTATGTCGATGGCGAACCAGTTGGCAAACGCCATTCAGGCGGCTCGAGCCGTGGAAGAGGCCACTCAGGCGGTCACCGAAATTAACAAGTTGCACCAGCACTACCTGGAAGCCGAGTGGGTCACCTTCTTTAGAAACCAGCAGCCGATCACCCGCTATAGCCTGGCCGGATCAGGTGACCTGGTTGAAACTGAAAGCGATGCCCTGATCCTCCGCCAGGCAGCCCAGCTTAAGCGCCCCACCCTGCTCCCCGCTGAGCCGACAGGCCACGTGGCTAACCCAGCGGCTGAGCGGATCAACGGCTCTAGCTCCACCGACGATCCAGTTACGGCCGCCTTGCCGGCGCAGTTGGTGGCGCCCCTGACCCTCAAGGGTCAGGCCGTGATTGGGGCGCTTGATTTTGAACTGGATGGAGCCAGCATCGCTGCCGGGGTCGATGATGATACGTTAAGTATCATTGAAGCGGTGACCAGCCAGGCCGCTCAGGCCATCGAGGCCGCCCGGCTGTTTGAAGAGACCCAGATCTCGCGCGAAGAGGCCGAGGCCCTGTACGAGATCGGCCGGGTCTTGACCACCACCGAAGTTGAGCACGAAATGTTTAATGCGGTCCTGGGCAAGATGCTCGAGGTGATGGGTCTCGTCCAGGGTGGGGTACTGCTGTTTGATGAGGACCGCGTCTTTGGCCGGCTGTACGCCTTATATCGGGCCGGGCGTCCGGTCGAGCCAGATCTCGTCTTTCCGATCAAGGGGAATCCCTCTTATGAACTCTTAATCAGTAGCAAACAACCGGTCACCATTGAGGATATGGCCACCGATCCGCTGGTTGAACCGGTCCGCGCGATGAACCTGGCTGCCGGCCTGAAGTCGCTGCTGCTGGTGCCGCTTATCATTAATGACGAAGTCATTGGCTCCTTGGGAGCCGACTCGGTGGATGAAACGCACATTTTCACGGAACGCGAGAAAAACCTGGCGGTGGCCATGGCCGACCAACTGGCCATCAGCCTGCTCAACCGCCGGCTGTTCAAAGAGCAGCAGGAGACAGCCAAGCGACTGAAGGAGATTGACAAGCTTAAGACCCAATTCCTGGCCAATATGAGCCACGAGTTGCGCACCCCCCTCAACTCAATCATCGGCTTCTCCCGCGTCATTCTCAAAGGCATCGACGGCCCCCTGACCGAGCTGCAAAAGGCCGACCTGACCTCGATTCACAACAGCGGTCACCACCTGCTCGGCTTGATCAACAACATTCTGGACCTCTCTAAAATTGAAGCCGGGCGGATGGAGCTTAACTTCGAAGCAGTCGAGATCGAGCCGGTGGTCAAGACGGTCATGTCGACGGCTGTGGCTCTGGTTAAGGACAAACCGGTTGAACTGATCCGGCAGCTTGCCCCGGATCTGCCCACTATCCAGGCCGATCCAACCCGGCTGCGGCAGATTATCCTCAATTTGGTCTCAAATGCCTGCAAGTTCACCGAACAAGGCACGGTTACCCTCAGGGTCCATGCCGACCAAGACCGGGTCGTTTTCAGCGTTATCGACACCGGCATCGGCATTCCCGAGGATCAGATGAGCCACATCTTTGAAGAGTTTACCCAGGTCGATGGCAGCACGACTCGTAAGGTTGGCGGCACCGGCTTGGGCCTGCCGATTAGCCGTCACTTTGTAGAACTGCACGGCGGCCAAATCTGGGTCACCAGCACGCCCGGAGAGGGGTCGACCTTTAGCTTTTCCATCCCGATCTCCTTAGTTAAACCCCAGGCGGACAAAGATCAGGGCGTAGAGAAAGCAGTGCCGCCGGGCAGCAAGCGGACGATTTTGACGATCGACAACGACCCCCAAGTCATGGCCCTGTACGAGCGCTTCCTGAGCGGTGATGAATTTGAAGTCAAAACGGTTGATTTGAAACAAGATATTGTTGCTCAAGTCAAACAGCTACATCCTTATGCAATTTTGTTGGATGTCATCCTCAGCGGCTGGGACGGCTGGGGGTTACTCAAAACGCTTAAAGAGAACTCGTTTACCAAAGATATCCCGATTATTGTTTGCAGCATTGCCGGCGATAAGAACCGGGGCTTCTCGCTGGGCGCTTCGGGCTACCTGATCAAACCCATCACCGAAACCGAACTGGTCGAGGCGCTCAAAACGGTGGAGTCGCAGCGACAGCGAGACGAGGTGAGAGTCCTGATCGTCGATGATAAAGCCGATGATATCCTCTTGATCCGGCGGATGCTGGAAGCTCAAGCCAACTATAACATCAGCGAAGCCGGTAACGGCAAAGAAGGATTGGAGTTGGTCGAACTCAAACGGCCGGATTTGATCATTCTGGATCTGAACATGCCGGAGATGGACGGCTTCGCTATGATTGAAGAATTAAAAGAGAACGAGCACACCCGCTCAATCCCGATTATCGTTGTCAGCGCGGACGAAATGAGTGCCGAAAATTATGAGCGGCTATCCGGCCAGGTCGAGGTCTTGCTGCGAAAAGGCATCTTCACCGAGCTTGAACTCCTGGAGGATGTGAGCAAAGCCCTTGGTCAACGCCAAGAGATGATGCTGTAACAAGTTGGACTTTGATAAATGAATAAACTGACCAAAACTTTTCGCTACTGCTGCTATACTTGCTACCACGCTGACGAATACACCAGCCTGCTGGGGCGCTGTCCCAACTGCGGGCAGGATTGGCTCGAGCCCGTGTATGATTTGGCCGCTACCGCCCAGGTCTGGCAAGACCAACTGAGTGACCGTGATCAATCGATCTGGCGCTATTGGGAGTTGCTGCCGCTTAGGGATCAGCGTCATATCGTCTCATTAGGGGAAGGTTGGACTCCGTTACTGAAGGTAGACAACCTGGGCGCCATGCTCGGTCACCGTAACATCTTTATTAAGGATGAGCGGCAAGGACCAACCGCCTCGTTCAAGGATCGCCAGGCCTCCTTGGCCGTCTCAGCTATGAAAGAGGCAGACGTTAAGGAGATCGTCGTGGCTTCGACCGGCAACGTCGCCATCTCCTACTCGGCCTACTGCGCGCGAAGTGGGATCAAACTCTGGGCCTTTCTAGACAGCAATGTCCCGCACGAAAAGATCCGCGAGGTGATGCTGTACGGCACGGAAGTGATTAAAGTCTCGGGTAACTACGATACCACCAAACAAGTCGCCGCCAAATTTGCCGAGCATCGCCACCTCTTCTTGGACAAAGGCATCAAATCCCTCACCGCCCGCGAAGCGATGAAGACCCTGGCGTTTGAAGTGGCCGAGCAGTTGGGTCGGGCTCGAGGCCGGCGCTGGGCCGCGCCGGATTGGTATATCCAGGCGGTCAGTGGCGGGATGGGCCCCATCGGGGTATGGCGGGGCTTCAAAGAGTTGTACGACATGGGCTTCATCGATAAAATACCCAAGCTGGCGATTGTGCAAACAGAGGGCTGCGCCCCCATGGTCAACAGCTTCCACAAAGGTTTGGAAACCAGCGAAGTGGTTACCCACCCGACCAGTCTCATCAATGTGTTGGCCACGGGCAATCCCGGGCCGGCCTACCCGTATCTCCGCCACTTGATCCTGGGCCACGGCGGTAGCTTTATCAAGGTTGATGATCAAGAGGCGTTTAAGGCGCTGCGGGTCATGGCCCAGCTCGAAGGGCTATCGATGGAGCCGGCGGCGGCGGTGGCCTGCGCCGGCTTGATAAAGATGGTCCAGCAGCACTTGATCCAACCGGATGAGACGGTGGTAGTCAATGCCTCCGGCCATACCTTTCCCATTGAAAAGCAGATCCTGGAAAATGAGATTGTCAAAAGCCATACCCGGGTGCAAAGTCTGGAGCGCCACGTCGTTGAGACTATCGAAACCGAACGTAACGGTTACCAATCGGACCACCATCATCAGCCAGAGGGTCTCCTCAAAGCCTTAGAGCGGCTTGATGACCGGATCCAAAGCATCGCCATCATCGAGGATGAGCCTGATGCCCGGCTCTTGCTGCGCCGTATTTTGCAGCAAAAACGGCAGTACCAAATTTTTGAGGCGGTTGACGGCGCCAGCGGGCTACAGTTGATCCGGTCCAACAAACCTGACCTGATTTTGCTTGACCTGATGATGCCTAAGGTTGACGGCTTTAAGTTTTTGGATGCCGTAAAAGCCACCGAGTCGCTGCGCGATATTCCGGTCATCGTCATCACGGCCCAGGATTTAACCCACCAGGATGTGCAGCGCCTGTCCGGGCGAGTGGAGTCGCTGCTGCAAAAAGGCACCTTTATGGAAGAAGATCTGGTCGATACTATCCAGGATGTGTTGGAGTAACTTTTCCTTGGAGCCAAACCGATTAAGTTGATGACCCACTATCACCTGATCCTGGCTTCAACCTCGCCCCGCCGGCGAGAGTTCATCAAGATTTTGGGCTTGCCCGTCAGCCTTATTTCACCCGGCGCAGCCGCGGGTGACGTGGACGAAACTCCCCAACTTAATGAACGCCCCGACGAGCTGGTTCAACGCCTCAGCCACCTCAAAGCCCAAGCCGTCGCTAAACATTTACCCCAACTCTGGCCTCAATTTAACCTTGGCCCGGCCACGGATCTGGTCATTATCGGCTCCGATACCGAGGTTGCCCTCGACGGTCAGGTCTTAGGCAAACCGGCCTCGCCGGCTGCCGCCGTGACCATGCTCCGGGCTTTGCGTGGCCGCCCGCATGAAGTCCTCAGTGGGGTAACGACGCTGCACCTGCGGCAGGTGGAGCAGGCCCCCCAACCGACTTTCACCCTCGGTCGCAGTCTCACCCGCCTGCACCGCAGCCAGGTGTGGCTACGGGCCTTCACCGAGGCGGAACTGAACGCCTACGTGGCGACCGGTTCGCCTTTGGATAAGGCCGGCGCCTACGGCATTCAGGACCCGTTCCAGCCGGTGGCGCACCTCGATGGCTGCTATGCCAGCGTCATGGGCTTGCCTTTGGCCGAGCTGGCCGCCTGTCTAGCAGAAATCGGCCTCTCGCTCCCTCCTATCTTTTCCTTGTGCAGCCGGCACACCGGGACAACCTGCTGCCAGACCACCTCGACCGCCGCGCCTCTTTGCTAAAATTAGTAAGCTGTGTATCCTACTTGAATCGTCTATCTTAAGGAGTACCTCCTTGATCCAATCGAAACCGGTCAGCCAGAAGGGACGGCTGGCCTCGTTTTTTGGGCTTAGCGCCCAACTTATTTTGGTTTTATTCCTGACCCGCTTCACCATCGACACCGGCACCCGGATGGTCTATCCCTTCATCCCCGACTACGCCACCGGGTTGGGCTTAACCGTGGTCGGCTTTAGCTGGTTGATTTTCATCCGCGCGATTGCCGGTATGACCGCGCCAATTTTCGGCCTGCTGGCCGATCGCTATGGCCGGCGAAACGTGATGATGCTTGGACTTTTGTGCCAGGCGCTCGGAGCCAGCGGGGTGGCCTTAACCAATCAATGGTGGGCAGCCGGGCCGATGGTTATCTTTGGCTTGAGCCTGGCCGCTTTTATCCCGGCCGAGCAAGCTTACATTAGCGACCGGGTCAGCTACGACAAACGGGGTCGAGCTTTGGCCATTGTTGAATTTTCGTGGGCGCTGGCCGGGGTCATTAGCTTGCCACTGATAGGCTGGCTGATCGAGTATTCCAGTTGGCGTACCTCGTTTTTGGCTGTAGGAATCTTGAGCCTCTTGGCGGCCGTCCTGATCCGCCTCCAACTGCCCGACGTTGAACCCAAGTCAAGTGTCGGGGTAAAGTTTTCGGCTTTTTGGGCGGTCTGCCAACGCCCCGCCGTGTTGGCCGCGATAGGCGGGGAAATTCTGTTATTCGTGGCGGTCGGGGCTTTCCCTACGGTGTGGAGTATCTGGCTCAATGAAGATTTTGCCTTCAAGGCGGTCGCGCTCGGTCTGGTAGCCACGGCGTTGGGTCTGGCCGAACTGGGCGGCTCCGGCTTAGCCAGCCTGTTCATCGATCGCATCGGCAAAAAGCGGGGAAGCCAGATCGGGTTCGTGGCCAGCGCAATCGGGCTTGGTCTGCTGCCTCTCACTCAGGTCCATCTTTACGCCGCCATTGGGGGCCTGGTGTTGGTCGGTCTGTTTCTGGAGTTCACCATCGTGGCCTTACTGCCGCTTTATTCCGACCAGGTGCCGGAAGCCAGAGCGACCGTTTTCTCGCTGGTCGGCCTGGGGTCAGCGATTGGGGCAGCCTTCGGCTCGCCGCTGGCGGCTCAACTGTGGGAGCAGTCGGGCTTGTGGGCGGTGAGTGGCGTCAGCGCCGGGGCCTTGGTGATGGGGTTAGCCCTGGTAAGCGCCTTCGTGCATGAGGATAAGCCAAGTTAAGTTCGTTGCTCTGGTCTGGTAGCTGTGCTATACTGAATCGCGTAAGACGTATTCCTAGGAGGGGAAAAACTGCCATGTCCGCTCCAGCCGCAATTCTAGTGGTTGACGATGAGCCCGATCTGCTCGACAATATCTGCCTGCCGCTCGAGGTCGAAGGCTACCGGGTCTTTACTGCCCCGGATGGCTTGGCCGCGCTGCGCGTGCTTGAGAGTCAACCCGTTGACCTGATTCTGGCCGACATCGCCATGCCTAATCTCAACGGCTACCAACTCTATGAAAAGATCCGCGAGAATCCGGCTTGGGTCACAATTCCCTTCATCTTTTTGAGCGCTCGCTCCCTGGATACTGATATTCACTACGGTAAAGAGTTGGGCGCGGACGATTACTTGACCAAACCCATCCGGGGTCGGGACTTGATTGCCGTAGTCCGGGGCAAGTTGAAGCGAGCCCAACAGCTTGCCCAGTCGATGGCCCAGTTGCAGCGCGGTGAGCCGCCGCCGGAAAAAGCCGAGCCGATTATTCAGATCGGCCCGCTCCAGATCGATGTTCAGCAGCACCGGGTTAAAGTGGAAAATCAGGAGATCAAACTCTCGGCCCGGGAATTTTTACTGTTGGAACATCTGGGGCGTGATCCCGGCCGAGTAGTTCCCCCGAACGAGCTGGTCAAGAGCTCGCACGAGTACGAAACTGACCCCGTCGAAGCCGGCAACTTAGTCCGCCCGATGATGGTTACCCTCCGGCGTAAGCTGGGCCTTAAGAGTGGCACGATCGGCTCCATTGAAAACGTCCGGGGCGTCGGCTACCGCCTGGTGACGCCGGACTAGCCTCACCAGCCCCAGGTCCCCGGCTCCCCCTTGAACGGCCCGACGATGTTGCTCGTAATCCAACCCCCATAAAAATCTCCGGCTTGGGCCAGCACTTTTTCCTCGCCCACGTAACAAGCATCCACTTTGCTGGCATAAAATGAAACGTAAGCCTTGATCTTCAAGAAATCAGGCGTAGGGTTTGGATAGAACCAGGCCGCATCAATCGCCTGCCGATCGCCGACCGTAATGATATAGTACCCGGCCTGGCCTTTCCACTCGCACCATGTCGCCCGGCTGGAAATTTGGAAATAATCCAGCCGGACATCCTCGGGCGGAAAATAAAAGGTGGGCGGATGGCTGGTCTCCAACACGCGCTTGGCCCGATGCGTATCGGCTATCGTTGTCCCGTTGAAGATAACCCGCAAGCGTTGCGGCACATCCTCCAGGCGAGGTGGCCGGGGGTAATCCCAAACCGACTCCTGGCCCGGTTCCGGCTCGATGCGTTTGGCTTTCATGGCGTTCCTCCTCAGAATCTCTAACACAGAATATACCCGTTTCCCGGCATAGTTTCAAATGAGCTCACGCCGAAAGGTGGACCCTAAATTTTAGGCGGACCTCATAGACTTGGGAAGCCTATGAGGTCTATCGGTCAAATAGAGCCATCGGCAGCAGTCGCTAGGCCTTAAGATATTTTTTTGACAATTTTTAGAAAAATTTGGTATAATCGGCGCCGAGGGAGAAAACCAATGACAGAGATCGGCGTCCTCATTGCGGATCGTCGTAGCAGCTTCACCAACAAGCTCCATTTTCTGCTTGACCGGGAAGGCTTTTCGGTGGGCAAAGCGCGAACTTGCCGGGAAGCTTTTGACCTGGCTTCTCAGTTTCATCCCGCAGTAGCCTTGTTCGGGAGTGTCGCACCTCGGGCAAACCCTGTTGATACCCTAACCCAGTTTATCAACTACTGCCCCTCTACCTCGGTCGTCTGGCTCACCCCCCCCACTGACACCGACCAGTTTCTGCAAGCGATAAATCTTGGCATTTCCGGCGTATTCAGCGCCAAAACCAAACCTGAACAGATGCTGCCTGTTGTGCGCGCCGCTGCTCAAGGGGAATGCGTTTTTGATCCCGATTTTCTCAAACGCTCGCTCTCCAAGTACGTTAGCGCCGCTTCCCCTCGCTATCTCCACGAAGTTTCCTTCACCGATTTTGAGCGAGCCATCCTGTGCAAAATGTCCGACGGCCTATCAGACACCGAGATCGCGGCTGAAGTAAAAGTCAGTCATGTGGCCGTTCAGGTTCACATCCGCCATATCTTTTGCCGCTTAAACGTCGAAAACCGGCTCCAGGCCGTGGCTTGGGCTATTCGACACCGGATCCGCTGCTAGCTAAATCTATCTGCTGCCTAAATGGTTAAAAGGATTGGCCTCCTCGCCAATCCTTTTTTGATCTAAGCCCTCTACCTGGTCAACTAACCAGGTAAAAACTAGTCAACCTAACAGGGCCAGTTCTGATTATATGTCTAGTGTCTGTCGGCCTATTGTCTGTTATAGTTAGTGCTAAGAGGCACAATTGTATGGGACAAGTGCAAACTTTTTCCGGCAGGACCGTAGAGGCTCCAACTTCGGAAAATTTGGACGAGGAGTTGAGTATCCTATGGTTGCTCAGGTATTTTCATCCTACCGGACTGCGCTGCCCCCACTGCCATGCCGATCAGACCAAAGCCCGTATCTTTCGCCAAACAAAGAAAAGCCATTTAACGGTTTACCGCTGCCGCCATTGCCAGGGTATTTATAATATCTACAGTGGTACGGTTCTGGAAGGACGCTATCTGCGTCCCACCCAGGCTGTAACGCTGCTGCACGGCTTGCTGGGCGGAACGGCCATGACCACGCTGGCCCACAAAGTTGGGGTGAGCCGTCAAACGGTTTATGAGGTGCGCAATGCGCTCCGAGCGGATTTGCCGCATTTTATATTCGGCAAGTCTTTGGCCGATTCACACCTACGTGACCCGAATTCTTAGCAGGACCACACGAGTCTGCCTCTAAATCTGCAAGGGTGCGTTCAGACCGTTAAAACGGACCCATTTTGCGTTCAAGCTGGAACAACAAATCCACTAAGGGTGAAACAACTGTGAGGATCTTGCTCATCGGTCTCAGTCACAAAACTACGCCGGTCGATATCCGCGAGCGTCTGGCTTTTCCTGCCACCGCCCGCCGCTCCGCCTTAACCCACTTTGATCACACCCACCATCAAGAGGCCCATCTCCCCGAAGTCAAAGAAGGCGTCATTTTATCAACCTGCAACCGGCTGGAAATCTACGCCCTGGTGGGAGACACCACTATCGCTAGCCAGGTGATCATCGAGTTTCTGAGCCAGGCCGGGGGTATCCCCACTGCCGAGTTTGTAGAGCACTTATATATCCACCAGGACGAACAGGCGGTTCACCATCTTATGCAAGTGGCTTGTGGTCTGGACTCGCTGGTCCTAGGTGAACCGCAGATTCTGGGGCAGATTACGGAAGCTTACGAGGCCGCTCTTGGCCAGCGAGCCGCCGGACCGGTGCTCTCCGCCCTTTTTCGGGCCGCCATCCACACCGGCAAACGGGCTCGGACCGAAACATCGATCAGCGCTAATGCCGCCTCCATTAGTTCGGTCGCTGCCAACCTGGCCGAGCAGCTCCTGGGCGATCTATCCCAGCGCCGGGTCCTGCTCATCGGCGCGGGTGAAATGGGCGCTATTGCTGTCCGCTCGCTGCTCAAACGGGGCGTGACCGATATTACCGTCGTCAATCGCACTTATGAAAAAGCGGTCGAAATGGCTGAGCCCTGGGGCGGGCAAGTCGCCAGCTTTCAACAATTACCCGCCGCTATCAATCAAGTCGACATCGTCATTACTTCCACCAGTGCGCCCCACACTATTTTGGACAAAAGTTATCTCAGCGAAGCTTTTACTGACCGCACGCAGCGGCCCCTCTTCATCATAGACATCGCCGTCCCCCGGGACGTTGATCCCAATGTAAGTGACTTACCCGGCGTTCACTTGTATAATATCGACGATCTGCAGCAGCAAGCTGAGGACAACGTCCGGGAGCGTGAAGCCGAAATCCCGCGCGTTGAGACGATGATCGCGGCTGAATTAACTAATTTTATGAACTGGCTCAATTCGTTAGGAGCAGTCTCGACGATCACGGCCATGCGCCATCGGGCCGAAGAACTGCGCCAAATGGAGCTCGATCGCCTGTTTAGCCGGCTGGAACTCACCGAGCGGCAGCAAGAGTTGATCGCCACCATGAGCCATCGCTTGGTTAACAAAATTCTGCACCAACCGACCATCCGCCTGAAAGAAGAGGCTGCCAACGGCAACGGCGTAGCCTACATTTCAGCGCTGCGACAGTTGTTTGCCTTAGATCAGGTTGCCTAATTCTATCCAAATCATCTCGTTGAATGCAAGGAGCTATTCATGCGTAACCTTATTCGCCAACCGGCGTACAATGTAAACGAACGCCCTTTTATGATCATCTGGGAGACCACCAACGCCTGTGATCTGGCTTGTCGCCACTGCCGGGCACAGGCCATCCCCGAGCAAGACCCGCTGGGCTTGAATACCGCGGAAGCCAAGCAGTTGCTGGAGCAGGTTGATGACTTCGGGATGCCGCGGCCAATCTTGATTTTCACCGGCGGTGATCCGTTCAAACGGGAGGATCTGTTTGATCTGCTGAACTACGGCAACGAGCTAGGGCTGATGATGGCGGTCTCGCCTTCGGGAACGCCTCTGCTCAATGCCGAAAACCTGCAAAAGGTCAAAGACTGCGGGGCTAAAGCCATCTCCCTCAGCATCGACGGCTCCACGCCGGAGCGCCACGATGACTTCCGCCGCGTGCCCGGCTCTTTTGCCTTGACAACCCGCGGCTGGCAGTTAGCCCGTCAGGTAGGGCTTAAACTGCAAGTCAACACCACCGTGACCCGCTACAACCTCCATGACCTGCCCGAACTCTTCCGCCTTGTGGCCGATTATAAGGCCATGACCTGGAGCCTTTTCTTCTTAGTACCCACTGGCCGTGGCAAAGAAGAAGACGAGATTACGCCGGCCGAATACGAAGCGGTGATGCACTTCCTCTATGACTGCTCTAAGTACATCAGTGCCAAAACCACGGAAGGCCACCACTACAAGCGGGTTGTGCTGCAGCGGACCATTCTGGATGAAAAGGGCATCAACATCAAAGATTACACCGAGTTGCATCCGGTCTACGATGAACTCCGGGCCGGCTTGTTGCGGGTCGTCGAAGAGAAAGGTCTGGAACCCAAGGAAGTGATTCGCCGCACCCCGATGCACATCAATGCCGGCAACGGCTTTGTTTTCATCTCGCGCCGCGGCGATGTTTACCCCAGCGGCTTTATGCCGATTAAGGTCGGCAACGTCAGAGAGAAATCGCTCGTCGACATTTACCGCGAAGCGCCGCTCTTTAACGACTTGCGCAACCCGGACAAATACGAAGGGCGCTGCGGCCTCTGCGAGTTTGTCGGAGTCTGCGGCGGCTCGCGCTCTCGGGCCTACGCCATGACCGGCGATCCGCTGGCCGAAGAGCCGTTCTGCACCTACCAGCCCGGTAGTTGGCCTTATAAAGAAGAGTTGGCAGAAAAATTGGGCACCGTCTAACCCGGCTTTAAGCCACGTGGAAGATTGAAGAATGGAACTTACAATCTTTCTCATCGTTGGATTGCTAAGTCTCGGCCTTCTGAGCTTGATCGTCCTGGCCCCCGGTCAATCCCAACTAGACACCCCGGCCGGTGGGTCGCAGATTAGCTTTTCGAATTTTCAGAAAACGCTTTTGCATCAATTGGCGTGTCTGGAGCAAGCGTTTGAGCATGGCCAGGTCGATCCGGTTGTTTATCGCCGCGAGTACGAACGCCTCAAAGCCGAGTTGGAAGCCACGTTGTAACTAACCGAGTCTGGGTTCGGGTTTGAGCCTTAACCGGTTTAGCGTTTCGAACCTACCGCTAAAAGAATCCCCAGCAAAAAGGGCGAACCTCTAACAGGGTCGCCCTTTTCGCTTTTGTTTCAGTTCGCGCTTAGCTTCCGAAAAACCGGGTTAGACTGCTCCACCAACCGGCTGAAACGGGTTGAGGCGCCGGTTTGAGCGGTAGAGCAGCCAGAGCCGCGGCCATTTCAGCGCCAGTCTGAAACCGGTCGGCGGGATTCTTGGCCAAAGCCTTCTGGATGATCGACTCCAACTCCGGGTCGACCGGGACTAGACTACTCGGCGCAGGGGCCAGCTCGCTTTGGTGGCCGGTCAAGACTTCGGCCATGCTGCCGGTAAAAGGCAGCCGGTTGGTGATTAATTGATAGAGCAGAACCCCCAACGAGTAAAGATCGGTGCGGCCATCGATCGCGGCGTTGAACTGCGACTGTTCCGGGGCGGAGTAATAAAAAGTGCCGATCATCTGGCCGGTTCGGGTTAAGGCCGCCGCATTCAAGGTGCGAGCAATGCCAAAATCGGTGACCATGGCCCGGCCATCGGGGGTGAGCAGCACATTAGCCGGTTTGATATCGCGATGGACAATGCCGTGGCGGTGGGCATAATCCAGCGCCTCGGCAATTTGGCGCACCACATCGACCGCCGTACCCTGATCCAGGGCCGGCTTGCGGACTTGACGACGCATCAGGGACTCGCCTTCCACCAGGGGCATAACCAGATAGTGATAGTTGTCGCTTTGCCCTACGTCGAGCACGGGGACGATACCGGGGTGACTCAACGTGGTGCCGGCCTGGGCCTCACGCTGAAAGCGGGCCCGGATCTGCGCGTTGGAGGCGGCAAAACTGGACAAGACCTTCAAGGCCACGACTTTGTCTTTGGCATCGTAGGCCCGGTAGACGGACGCCGCGCTGCCTTGGCCAATCAAAGCGCCTACGGTGTAAGAACCAAGCTTACGACCGGAAAGAATGTCGGCGAACATAGGAGTAGCTCCTCTCTGTACTCTGGGGATCGAGTCGGCAATTGTGGCCAGCCCGGCGATTAGCATACCTGCTGAAGGCGGACTTTGCGGGCGCCCTGCCAAGGTGGGTCGCATTATACTTCAGAGTTGTAAAAAAAGTACAACAAGAGTATTAATTAAAAATAACACCCACCGACTCTATACTTATCCGTCTGTCGCAAAGCAGACAATGAAGCACAAAGAGGCAATGATGGCTTACATTCAACTCAAAACCGCCATTCCCGGGCCTAAAAGCCAGGCCCTTTTGGCCCGTCGAGCGGCCGCGGTCAGCGCCGCCCTGTACCAATCTGTGCCCGTTGCGGTCGCCCGAGCCGCCGGCTCGCTGGTGGAGGATGTGGACGGCAACGTGCTGCTCGATCTGGTCGGCGGGATTGGGGTTCTGGCGGTCGGCCACACCCCTGAGTCGGTCAGTACCGCGCTCAAAGCCCAGGCCGAACGGTACCTGCACGTGTGCGCCATCGTCGCCAATTACGAGCCCTACGTCGACGTCTGCGAGCAGTTAAACGCCATTACGCCCGGAACCTTTCCCAAGAAAACCCTGTTGGCCAACGGCGGGGCGGAAGCGGTTGAAAATGCGGTCAAGCTGGCCCGGGCTTATACCAAAAAAGCAGGGATCCTCTGCTTTGAGGGCGCTTATCACGGCCGCAGCAACCTGACCATGGCCTTGACCAGCAAGTACGGGCTTTTCAAGAAAGGCTTTGGTCCCTTTGCCCCGGAGATTTACCGGTTGCCCTTGCCGAACCTCTACCGCACGCCACCTGGCATGACAGCCGAAGCTTACCTTGACTGGAGCTGCCATCAGCTTGAGCACGCCCTCATCGCCCAGATCGATCCCAGCGCGCTGGCCGCCATCATCATCGAGCCGATTGTGGGAGAAGGCGGCTTCATCCCGGTGCCCGCCCCCTTCCTCCAAAAAATCCGCCAGATTTGCGATCAGCACAATGTCGTGATGATCGCCGACGAAGTCCAGTGCGGTTTTGGCCGCAGCGGCCGGCTGTTTGCCATTGAAGAGTCTGGCGTGGTGCCGGATTTGATCATCACCGCTAAATCACTGGCGGCGGGCCTGCCGCTCAGCGCGGTCACCGGCCGCCAAGAGATTCTCGATGCCCCGCACCTGGGCGGCGTGGGCAGCACCTACGGCGGCAATCCTCTGGCCTGCGTGGCCGCGCTGGAGGCCATTAAGCTGATCAACCGGCCCGAGACCTTGGCCAAAGCCAGGCAAATCGAGGCCCGGATTCGCCACACCTTCGAGCCGCTCCAGGCCCAAATTCCCAGCCTCGGCGACGTGCGGGGCCGGGGCGCGATGATGGCCCTGGAGTTTGTGACCGACCCGGTCAGCAAAGAACCGTGGCCAGACTTGGTGCTGGCCGTCATCAAAAAATGCGCCGAGCGCGGCGTCCTCCTGCTGCGAGCCGGGCTGTACAGCAACTGCATTCGCCTGCTGCCGGCCCTCACAATTCCGGACGATCAGTTGCAGGAAGGGCTAGCCATCATCATCGAGGCGATTACCAGTACTTACGAGGAAATGACGTAACGCTGCAGAGGAATGCCAATGTCCGAAACTTTAAGCGTGGTCAACAGCCGCCCGGAAATGGCCGAGCAGCTCGAGGCGGTCCAACGGGCCAGCTTTCCGAGCCTGGCGGAAGAAGAGATCATGACTGCCGCCCACTACCGGGTCCAGATCGAGCGCTTTCCCGAGGGCCAGTTCGCCGTGGTCACGGATGACGGTCGGGTGGTAGCCTGCTCCACCGATTTCCGGACCACGGTCGATTTTGACGACTTTGAGCACCGCTTCATCGAGGCGGTCGATCACAACTGGCTGGGCAACCACGACCCCAACGGGGATTGGCTCTACGGCGCCGACATCGGGGTCCTGCCGGCCTACCGGCGCCGGGGCATCGCCAAAATGCTCTACCAGGCGCGCCGTGATCTGATCCGCCGCCTTAACTTGAAGGGTCACGTGGCCGGCGGGATGCTCAAGGGCTACGGCCGGCTCAAGGACCAAATGAGCGTCGAAGCCTACGTGGCCAAAGTTAAGAGCGGCGAACTGTTCGATCCCACGGTTAGCGTTCAGTTGAAGGTCGGCTGGCAAATTCACGGCATTATCCACAACTACGTCGATGATCCCTCGTGTGACCATAAAGCGGCCTTCATCATCTGGCCCAATCCCGATTACCACTCCGGCCAATAGGTCTCATCTCTTATTCAGTTTTGGCCAACGCTTGAAAAGTAGCCAATTGTTCGGGGTTACCCATCACCCCCACCAAATCGCCTCCGGAAAATCGGTAGTCGGCGTTGGGGTTAGGGTGCAAGTCTCCATTATCCAGGACGCCCACGACCGAGACACCGTACTGAGAGCGAATCTGAAGTTCCTGAATGGTTTTGCCTACCAGCGGGCTCTCAACCGGGAGCTTGATCCAATTTAACTCCAGCAGATGGGCCACGCTTTGGAGCTGCGCCAGAGTCTGATACTCGTCGTGCGTTTGGTAGATGGGCGCGTACAATTCACGGCGAATACCGTCGGTGAAATGTTGAATCTCGGTGGCCGGGATATTCAAATGTAACAAAGCCTGCCGGGTGATCTCCAGGCCGGCTTCAAACTCCGGTTGCACCACCTCATGAACGCCGTGGTCGTGTAAGGCCTGCATCTGTTCTATCCCTTCGGCTCGAGCCACAATATGCACCGCCGGATTTAAATGACGAATTTGATCAACAATCGTGCGAGTGACGATGATGACCGGCGTCGTGATCAGGATCAGGCGCGCCTCCTGAATCTTGGCCGCTTCCAGGACAACTTCCTGGCTGGCATCGCCGTAAATAACGGGAAAGCCGGCGGCCTTAGCCTGTTCCACCCGGCGATAATCTAGCTCAATAATGACAAATGCTAACTCAAAGCGCTGCAAGACGCGAGCCACATACTGGCCCACCCGGCCCCCACCGGTGATGATCACATGGTCGCGTAGCCCGGTCTCAGGCAAGTTGATCGATTGGATAGGCTCACGCTGATACCAGCGTTTCCGGAGGGCATACAGGGGCGCGGTTAGTCCGGAGATGGCCGGGGTCAAGATCATGGTCACAATCGCCGTGGCCAGGGTCAGGGCATAGAGATTCTCGCTGATAGAGTTGGTGCCGACCCCCACCCGGGCCAGGACAAAGGAGAATTCACCGACCTGAAACAAGCCCAAACTGACGGCCAGCGGGACGACGTTGCCGTAACCAAAAACGCTGCTCAACGTGCCAAAAATCAACCCTTTGCCCACGGCCACCAACAGCACACTGAGCGAGACCGTGACCCAGTTGGCCAGCAGAAACCCCGGATCGAGCAGCATGCCCACCGAGACAAAAAAGAGCAAGCCAAACAGATCCCGCAAGGGAATGATATCACTCAGCGCCTGGTGACCGTAGTCAGACTCGCTCAAGACCATACCGGCCACAAACGCACCGAAGGCAAACGACAGTCCGAAAAGATAAGTGCCGTAACCAACCCCTAAACCGATCGCGGTGATCGCCAGCAAGAACAGCTCCCGTGAGTTCCAGGCCGCGATGTAGGCCATCAACCTGGGAATGACCCGGGTGCCGACAAAGATCATCAGGAACAGAAACAGGGTGGCTTTAAGCGCGGCCCAACCCAGGATGGGTAAGCCGGCGCTTAAATCAGACAACTGCGGCAGAATGATCATCATGGGCACAACCGCCAAATCTTGCACGATCAACATCCCGATCATCACCCGGCTGGAAAGGGTACCCAACCGGCCCTGGTTCATCAACGTTTTGAGCAGCACCATCGTGCTGGACAGCGCAATCATACCCCCAAACCAGAGGGAGTCGAGCCACGGCCAGCCGAACAGTTGGCCGATGCCGTAACCGAGCGCCATCGTCAGTAAGACCTGGATGGGGGTGCCGATTAGGGCAATATGCCGCACCGGTCTCAACTCCTTTAACGAAAACTCCAGGCCCAGGGCAAAGAGCAACAAGGCCACCCCAATTTCGGCCAGCAGCTCGATGTCGTGAATATTAACAACAGTCACCCCGCCCGTAAACGGGCCGACCATGATCCCGGCCAGAATGTAACCCAGGATTAAGGGTTGCTTGAGTTGTTGGGCGATCAGCCCGCCAATCAAGCCGGCGACCACAATGATGGCAATATCGGCTGCGATTCCCACGAGCGTATTTCCTTATGCTACGATTAAACTTGGCTGACGGGGTAACATAGAGATCGGGCCGGTCCGTTGCATCAGCATTGCCAGCGAGGACCGCAAGCCCAACCAGGCTGAACTGCTTCGTCTCAGTTTACTTCTGCCGTAAATCTGGCCCCACCTCGTTACCGGAAGGCAGACCTTGTTCAAACTTGGTGATATTGTCCAGGGTAACCTCGGCAATGCGCTCGAGGGCGTTGCGGGTGAAGAAACCTTGATGGCCGGTAATAATGACGTTGGGCATGGTCAGCAGCCGGGCAAAAACGTCATCCAGGATTAAGCGGTTGGAGAGGTCTTCAAAGAAAAGGTCGGCTTCTTCTTCATACACATCCAGCCCCAGGTAACCCACCTGCCCGGACTTCAATGCTTCCAGCACGGCCTGGGTATCGATCAAAGCGCCGCGGCTGGTGTTGATCAGCATCACCCCCGGCTTCATTTGGCGGAGAGTCTCGGCGTTGATCAGATGATGCGTTTCCGGCGTGAGCGGGCAGTGCAAAGTCACGATATCGGATCCAGCCATCAGTTCCGGCAGCTCGACGTACCGGCCGCCCATCGCCTGGAAGTCAGAGTGGGGGTAGCGATCGTAGGCCAGCAGGTGGCAGCCAAAGCCGTGTAAAATTTGGGCCGTAATCAGGCCAATCTTGCCGGTCCCGACGATGCCGACCGTTTGGCCGTGCAAATCAAAGCCCAACAGGCCCTCCAAGGCAAAGTTTCCTTCTCGCACCCGGGCATAGGCCCGATGGATCTTGCGATTGAGGGTCAACATTAACGCGACGGTGTGTTCGGCCACGGCGTAGGGCGAGTAGGCCGGCACCCGCACCACGGTTAGCCCCAGCTCGTGGGCAGCGGCGAGATCCACATGGTTAAAACCGGCGCTGCGCAAGGCGATCAGGCGGGTGCCCTGAGCCGCCAGCCCGGCCAGAACTTCCGCGTCCAGCACATCGTTGACAAAGGCGCAAACCACGGGAAAACCCGCTGCCAGCACTAAAGTCCTGCCGGTTAGGTGCGGCTCGAAAAAGACCAGCTCATGCTGATAAGTTTGGTTAGCGGCGCTCAAGAAAGCTTCATCATACGGTTTTGCATTAAAGACAGCAACTCTCATCGTCACAACCTCCCGCTTATGATCATTAAAGGTTTGTCTTAACCTCAGCTTAAATTGACCCGGTATCTCCTCATCTTTTCCTTAAGTTTTGCATGAAGCTTGATGCCTGTCTGTCGGGAAACTACGGCATTTTGCCACCAGAGCCTACGGCTGTGGACGGCCTCATTCCAAATAAATCACCCCTTGGCGTAAGGCGAACTTGACCAGCTCGGGGACGGTTTTCAGCGCCAGCTTGCCCATCAGCCGGCGGCGATAAGTCTCCACCGTCCGGCAGGACAGATGCAGGGTGGCAGCAATGCGCGCATTCGACTGCCCCTCGGCCACCAACTGCAGGATTTCCCGCTCGCGCCCGTTGAGCCGGTTGAGCGGGTGTTCCATGGCTTGACAATCGTCCCACTGCCGCACCCGGTCTGCTACGTCTTGGCTAAAGTAGCTTTGTCCGGCCCAAACCGCTCGCACCGCGGCCACCACTTCCAGACCCGCCGTCTCCTTGAGCACATAGCCGTTTACGCCCGCCACCAGGGCCCGGCAAACCTGATCCAGACCGGCATGCATCGAGAGCATAATCACCTGCACCGCCGGCCAGTCCCGTTTGATTTGACCCGTCGCCTCAAGCCCGTTGAGTCCCGGCATAGCCAAATCCATCACTACCACTTCAGGCCTCAGTTCCCGGACCAGACGCACTGCCTGTCGCCCGTTCGCCGCCAACCCAACCACCCGCATCTCGGCCTGTGACTCCAGCAGAACGCGCAAGCCGTCGCGCACGATAGCGTGATCATCCGCCAGGAGGACTCTGATCGTCATTTTGGCACCTCCACCACAATTTTTGTTCCCTGCCCCGGCCAGGACTCGATCTTGAACCGTCCCTTCAAACTTTCGATCTGCTCGGTCATCAGTCTCAAACCCCAGCCCGCCGCCTCACTGGCGATCACCCGCGTTGTGGGGACAAAGCCCACCCCGTTATCGACAATGGTCAGCCGGACCAACTGGGGCTCCACTTCTAAAACGAGCGTCACCCGGCTGGCCTGGGCGTACTTGGCTGTGTTGGTTAGGGCCTCTTGCGCCACCCGGTAAAGCACATTCTCAACCGGCCAGGGCAGCCTCGGCTCTGCCGCCTGGCCCTCGACCACAATCTCGATGCCCAAGCGCCGGGCAAACCGGGCCGCCGACCAACGCAAAGCCGGCAGCAAGCCATAGTCATCCAGCAACTCCGGTCGCAAATCGAACATGACTTGCCGCACCCGGTGGGTGGTCTGCTGCACCAACTGGTGGGCCTCGTCGAGACGGCTCCTAACCTCAGCCGAAACCGTCTCAGGCAGCAGCGCCCGCAAAATATCCAGATTGATCCCTATCGCGGTCAGACTTTGGCCGACCTGGTCGTGCAACCGGCGGGCCAGGCGGCGCCGCTCGGCTTCTTCGGCTTCGGCCAACTGCCGGGTTAGCCGGACCCGGTGCTCGCTTTGCTGCTGCTCCCGCCGTTGACCCTCAGCCTCCAGATCGGCCACGCGCTGCCGCAGCCGGGCTACTTCTTCTCTTAATTGGGCTTTTGTTGGGGGTTTTTGCTTCATTCTGGCGCTGTCCGGCCGCTACCCGCCTCCCACCGCACCAAATACAACCCTTATACTAATCTTGAAATCGATTACAATTAAATTGTAATCGATTTCAAGCCACTTGTCAAGAAGAAATTTCTACTTTTTGACCCAGAACTTGGAGGGAGAGTTACCAGGCTACGTTCAAATTCAGATAAACCGTTAGCAACAAGGTGATCAGCAGGGGAAGGAGAATAAGATAAGCGACGATCCGGCGTTTGAAAATGCCCAAAAACATCAGCGAGCTTTTGATATCAACCATTGGGCCGAAAACCAGAAAAGCCAGAATCGCGGCCGGGGGAAACGTATTGACAAAGGCGAGCGCCAGAAACGAATCGACGGTGGAGCAGACGGATAGGACAAAGGCCAGGATCATCATCGCCAGGATCGAGGTCACGGCCCCATCGCCCAAGGAGAGCAGGACCGGCTGGGGTACGACCGTCTGCATGGCCGCCGCCAGCATCGAGCCGGCCACCAGATAGCGGCCCATATCGAAGAAGTCATCGCCGGCAATGGCCATGGCCGACCAGAAGCGCGCCAGCGGGCTAGCGTCGGCCTCGTGATGATCATGATGATGATGATCATGATGGTCGTGCTCGCAGTGAGCGTGGTCATCTTGAGCCAGGGAGAGCTGATCCGGCAGTAAAATATCTTTAGGCCGGGCAAAGTAGAAGATCAGACCAATGGCCGAGGCGATCAAAAAGCTCAGGCTGAGCCGCAAGTAAAGCATCGCGCTCCAGCCAAAGGCGGCGTAAGTGCTGGCCATGACCACCGGATTGACCACCGGCGCGGCCAGCATAAAAGCAATGCCCATCGACACCGGCAGCCCTTTTTGATACAGCCGGCGCGTGACCGGCACCACGCCGCACTCGCAGACCGGAAAAATCAGACCCAGCCCGCCGCCGGCCAGGGCCGCGCCGATGGGATTGCGCGGTACAAACCGGTAGAGCAGGTCGCGGTTGACAAAGACTTCGAGCAGGCCGGAGACCATCGAGCCCGCCAGCAAAAACGGCACGGCCTCGATAAAGATGCTCAGAAAGATGGTGACAAAGGTTTGCAGCCGCCCGCTGAGCGAGCCGCCCAGGCTGTTGTCTTGAATGACCACCAACCCGCCCAGCACCAACAAGACCAGCAGCAAGCGCACAGCCGATTTTGACAGCGACCCGCTGGCCGGGCGTGGGGCAGATTCGGTGACAGGGAGAGAAGGATCGACGGTTTTCATCGCTTCAAAATTATATCTTGGCAGGCGGGACTGTCAACTCTACACCAGGCTAACTCAGCCAAACCGAGTTGAAACACCCGGCGGATTGGTGTATTATCTCCGCACGCTCCCGAGCAGCGGCGCATCGCCAGAAAGGCAAACTCGTATGGACCCATCTACCCGTCCGGCCAAGCCGGAAATTATGAGCCCGGCCGGTTACTGGCCCCAACTCCAGGCGGCCATCGAGGCCGGAGCCGACGCGGTCTACTTTGGCCTGAAGCATTTCACCGCCCGAGCTAAGGTCGGCTTTGCCCTGGCCGAGCTGCCGGAGGTCATGCGCACGCTGCGCCAACGCGGCGTCAAAGGCTACCTGACTTTTAACACCCTGGTCTTCGATCACGAATTGGCCGAAGCGGCCAAAAGCCTAGCCGCCGTGATCGAGGCCGGGGTCGATGCCCTGATTGTGCAAGACCTGGGCGTGGCCCAACTGGCTCGCCGCCTGACCCCGGACGTGGAGCTGCACGGCAGCACCCAAATGAGCATCACCAGCGCCGAAGGCATTCAGTTGGCCCGGCAGTTCGGGGTCAGCCGGGTGGTCCTGGCCCGAGAGCTGTCGCTGGCCGAGATCCGGACCATCCGGACTCAAACCGACTGCGAACTGGAGATGTTCGCTCACGGCGCTCTGTGCGTCTCCTACTCCGGGCAGTGCTTCTCCTCCGAGGCCTGGGGCGGGCGCAGCGCCAATCGCGGCCAATGCGCTCAAGCCTGCCGCCTACCCTACGAGCTGCTGGTCGATGATCGCCTGCAGCCGCTGGCCGACGCCCGCTATCTGCTCTCACCCGGCGATTTGGCCACCTTGACCCTCATCCCGGAGATTGTGTCGTTGGGCCTGGCCGCCCTGAAAATCGAGGGGCGCTACAAAGAGGCCGATTACGTAGCCCTGACCACCCAGGCCTACCGCCGCGCCGTCGACGCAGCCTGGGCCGGGCAGCCGCCCGGCCACAGCCGGGCCGATGAGCTGCAATTGGAACAGGTCTTCTCCCGGGGCCTGGCCCCTCATTTTGTCAGCGGCACCAACCACCAGACCGTAGTCCGGGGCCGCTCGCCGCGCCACCGCGGGGTGCTGGTGGGCCGGGTCGTGCGGGTCCTGGCCGACGGCGTCCTGATCGAGCCGGAGCCCGCCGCGGCTGCGGCGCCTCTAAAAGCCGGCGACGGCCTGGTCTTCGATGCAGCCGATTGGCGCAGCCCGGAAGAGCCGGAAGAGGGCGGGCGAGTCTACCACGTCCTGCCCCACGGCCACGGCCGCTTAAAGCTGACCTTTGCCAACAACGCCCTTAATCTGGCCCGTATCCGGCCCGGCGATTGGGTCTGGCGCAGCCACAGCCCGGATCTTGACAAAGCGGTCCGCCCCTTCACCCAGGCCGCCGCTCCGCTCCGGCGGCAGCCGCTGGCCGTGTCGGTCAGCGCGATCGAAGGACAGCCGCTGCGGGCCGAGTGGCGCCTGCTGGCCCAACCGGCGGTGCGGGTGACGGTCGAATCGGCCCAGCCGCTGGGCCGGGCCCAAACTCAGGCGCTCACTAAGGAGTACGTGCAGGCCCAGTTTAGCCGGCTGGGCAACACACCCTATGAACTGGCCGAGCTGCATCTCTCACAGCAAGGCCGGCCCTTTGCCCCGAGCTCCCTGCTCAACCAGCTCCGTCGGGAGGCGGTCGAGCAGCTCACCGCGCAGCAGAGCCGGCCCCGCTCGCCGGCCGTGGCCGACCCGGAGGCCACCCTGGCCGAGCTACTGGCCGGCCCGGCCCCGGCCTCGCCGGAGCTGGCCGCGCCCCAGCTTCACCTGCTGGTCCGGACCCCGGAGCAACTGGCCGCCGCCATGGAGTTGCGACCGGCCAGCATTACCCTGGATTACCTGGACCTGTACGGCCTGGGCCCGGCCGTGCGGCAGATCCAGGCCGCCGGGCTCGAGGGCCGAGTGGCCAGCCCGCGCATTCTCAAACCCGATGAGCAGCGGATTATCAACTTTCTGTTGAAACTGGATTGCCCGCTGCTGGTTCGCTCCGGTGGGCTACTGCAGGCCCTGCAAACCCGCACCCCGCCGCCCCTGATCGGCGATTTCAGCCTGAACGCGGCCAACGTCCTCGCCGCCCGGACGTACTTGCAGTTGGGCTTGCGGCGGCTGACCCCCACCCACGATCTCAATGCGGCCCAGATCGTGACCCTGGCCCGCCAGCTCGGCCCGGCCCACCTGGAAGTGGTCGTCTACCAGCACCTGCCCATCTTCCACACCGAACACTGCGTTTTTTGTCGCTTTTTGTCCAGCGGCACCAGCTACAAGGATTGCGGCCAGCCGTGCGAAAAGCACCGGCTGGCCCTGCGCGATGGCTCAGGCCGGGCTCATCCGGTCCTGGCCGATGTGGGCTGCCGCAACACCGTCTTTGGAGCCGAGGCTCAAGAGGCCAGCCGCCACCTGCCGGCCTTGCAGCAGGCCGGGCTGCATCACTTTCGCTTGGAATTTGTGCATGAAACAGGAGCTCAAGTGCAAGCCGTGACCCTCGCCTTCACTCAGGCGCTGGCCGGTCGCCTGTCGCCGCCCGAGCTGGCTCGCCGGCTGCAAGCCGCCGCTCAGCAGGGCCTGACCGAGGGCAGCCTGTTTGTGCCGGATAATTATCTGAGCCTGCCGTTGTTGTAGATGAGTTGAGTGAGCGCGATTGGAAATTTCGAATCCGATCGGCGCGCGATCGACGCGGTACCAACAAAAAAGCTACCGGTTGTATGAACCGGTAGCTTTTTTATCACTTAAGCTTAGATGCCTCGGGAGAGACTCGAACTCTCACGCCCGTACGGGCACAGGCCCTCAACCTGCTGCGTATGCCAATTCCGCCACCGAGGCTGGGCTGGACGGTTGAAACTACAAATAAGAATTATACGTTGGATAAGGATTTTGTCAAAGGAAAACAGAACTGGAGGAATGGACGGTGGAGGATTGAGCGCTAGAGATCAAGACTTTCACCCCATCCTCCCTTCCTGCAGACCTCCAACCCCTACCCTGGAGCATCCGGTATTTTCTATGGCCGGCTTTTTTCCAGCCCTCCATTCCTGCAGACCTCCAACCCTCCAGCCTTCCACGCTTCCATCTTCCATCCTTCCTACCCTTGCTACCCTTCCAACAACAACTCCTCCGGATCCTCCATCAGCGCCTTAATCCGCACCAGAAACTGTACCGCCTCGCGGCCATCGACGATGCGATGATCGTAGCTGAGGGCCACGTACATCATCGGGCGGATAACCACTTCGCCCTTGAGCGCGACCGGGCGATCCTCGATTTTGTGCAGCCCCAGAATGCCGACCTGGGGCGGGTTGAGGATCGGCGTGCTGAGCAGCGAGCCAAAGATGCCGCCGTTGGTGATGGTAAAGGTGCCCCCCCGCAGTTCTTCAATCGACAGGCTGTTAGCGCCGGCTTTTTGGCCGAACTCTTTGATCTTGCCCTCAATCCGGGCAAAGCTCAACCGGTCGGCGTCCCGCAGGACCGGCACGACCAGCCCTTCCGGCGCGCCCACCGCGATGCCGATGTCATAGTAGTGTTTGTAAACAATCTCCCGTTCCCGAATCTCGGCGTTGATGGCCGGGAAAGCCTTGAGCGCGCCAATGGAAGCCTTGACAAAAAAGGACATAAAGCCCAGTTTGATGTTGTGGCGCTGAACAAAGGACTCCTGGCGGCGCTGGCGCAGCGCGATGACGGCACTCATATCGATCTCGTTGAAGGTGGTCAGCATGGCCGCCGTTTGCTGGGCCTCGACCAGGCGCTGGGCAATCGTCTGCCGCCGCCGGGTCATCCGTTCGACCGTTTCAGGCCGGCCCGGCTCGGCGCTCACCCGTTCAGCCGGCGGCTCGGCGGGCGCCGGCTGAGATGGAGCGGGCGGCTGGGCCGGGGTCGCCGGGGCCGCCTGCTTCTGGACATAGCTCTCCACATCCTCACGGGTAATGCGCTGGCCGGAGCCGTCGCCAATTTGGGCCAGGTCAACGCCTTGCTCCTCGGCCACGCGTTTGGCGACGGGGGTGGCCCGCTCCGGGCTGCTCGACGCGACCGGTTCAGGCTCGGCCGGCGCTTTGGCTTCCGCCGCTGCCTTCTCCGGCGCGCTCGCCGCCGGCGCTTTCGCCGCCGGCGCTTTCGCCGCCTCGTCAATCAAACCCAACACATCCCCGACCTGAACATCCTGGCCTTGCGGCTGCTCAATCTTGACCAGGACTCCAGACTTCTCGGCCGCCACCTCTAAATTGACCTTATCGGTTTCCAGTTCGACCAGCGCGTCGCCGGCGCTGACATAATCGCCTTCATTCTTGAGCCAGCGGCCAACGGTGGCTTCCACCACAGATTCGCCCGCTTCAGGGACAATAATTTTAATCGTCATCCAATTCTCTCCAGGGCAATGGACTACAAGTTAATTACGCCTCTTGCTTAAAGGCCAGGCGGACAATCTCTCGCTGGTTAACAGCGTGCCAGGCGGAGGAGCCTTCCGCCGGGCTGGAGCGGCGCGGCCGGGAGATACAGCGCAGTGGCCAGCGACCGTTGATCAACGTGCGCAACTGCGGCCGGAGCGACTCCCAGGCGCCCATATTGCGCGGCTCTTCCTGCACCCAGACGACCTCTTTCAAATTCGGATAGTTTTCCAAGACGGGCAAGGCCGCTTCCGGCAGCAGCGGGTAGAGCTGTTCTACCCGGGCCAACGCCACCTCCGGCGTTTTAGCCCGCTCGTCGCTGCTGACCAGATCGACATAGATTTTGCCGCTGCACAGGACCAACCGCTCCACTTGCTGGCGCCGCTCCTGAGCCTCGGCATCATCGATGACCGGCTGCCAATGGCCCTCGGCCAGATCCCGCGGCCGGGAGAAGACCAACGGGTTACGGAGCAGGCTCTTGGGCGTCATCAGCACCAGCGGCAGCGGGTCGGTCTTCAGGAGCACAGCCTGGCGGCGGAGGAGGTGGAAGTACTGGCCCGCGGTGGTGCAGTTGGCGATCCGCATATTGATATCGGCGGCAGATTGGAGGAACCGCTCCAGCCGGCCGGTCGAATGGTCCGGGCCGGAGCCCTCGTAGCCGTGCGGCAGGAGCAGCACCAGCGACGGGGTTTGGCCCCACTTGTCCCGTCCGGAGGTCACGAATTCATCAATGACCGGCTGGGCGCCGTTGATGAAGTCACCGTACTGGGCCTCCCAAATTACCAGCCGGTCCGGCTCCTGGATGTTGTACCCGTATTCAAAGCCGATGGCCGCGTTTTCGGTCAGGGCGCTGTTGTGAATTTCAAACGCAGCCTTGGCCTGGGGCAAGCTTTGCAGCGGCACGTGCATTTGACCGGTCTCGATATCGTGCCAAACGGCGTGGCGGTGGCTGAAGGTGCCGCGCTCGACATCTTCACCGGTCATGCGCACGGCGATGCCGTCCTCCAAAATCGAGGCCAGAGCCAGCGTCTCAGCCGTAGCCCAGTCGATGGTCGGTTCATCCAGCGAGTCGAACATCGAGTGGCGCGGTTTAAGAATCCGCTCCAGGCGAGGATGCAGTCTGAAACCGTCAGGCAAGGCCAGCGAGGCCTCGTTCAACGCCTTCAAGCCCTCCACCGAGACGGCGGTGTACGCCTTCTTCGCCGCGCCCGGCGGCGGCGGCACCGGTTCCGGCTCGACAAGGCTTCTTTTCGGATCAAGCCGGTCAAGTTCTTTTTGCAGCTTGTTAAAGTGACGATCGACCAGACCGTCAGCCTCCGCCTGATCCAGCAGCTCCAGATCGACCAACTTCCGGGCCCAGCCTTCGCGCACCGTCGGATGCTGCTCGATGATCTGGTACATCGTCGGCTGGGTAAAGCGCGGCTCGTCCCCCTCGTTGTGGCCATACCGGCGGTAGCCGACCAGGTCGATCACAAAATCCTTGCCAAACTCAAACAAGTAAGCAAAGGCCAGCCGGGCCGCCTCGATGCAGCTTTCGGGATCATCGGCATTGACGTGGACAACCGGAATTTTGAAACCCTTGGCCAGGTCACTGGCGTACAGGGTGCTGCGATACTCGTGCGGATCGGTCGTAAAGCCCAACTGGTTATTGGCGATCAAGTGAATCGTCCCGCCGACGTCATAGCCGGGTAGGCGATGAAAGTTAAATGTCTCGGCCACCACACCCTGACCGGAGAAGGAAGCATCCCCGTGAATCAGAATCGGCAGCGAGAGCCGGTTATCAAAGCTGGGCGGGCCGGGGTGATGAACCTCGGAGCCGGCGGCGCGGGCCATCCCGGCAATGACCGGGTTGACCAGTTCCAAGTGGCTGGGATTGGGCGCCATCGAGATGACCAGCTTATCCGACTCGCCGGGCCGTAGGGCGCGCAGCGCGCCGGCGTGGTACTTGACGTCGCCGGTCCAGCCTTTGGCAATATAGGTCCGCACCGGGTCTTCGTCGGCCGTAATCGGATCCTTGAACTCCGCCAGGAGTTGGGCATAATCTTTTTTGTTGATGTGAGCCAGCACATTCAACCGCCCTCGGTGGGCCATGCCAATTGAGACCAGGCGGATCTTGGTTTCAGCCGCCATGCCGATAATTTGGGACAGCATGGGGACCATCATATCCAGCCCCTCAATGGAGAAACGGGTTTTGCCGGGGAAGGTACGGTGCAGGAAGCGTTCAAAAACTTCAACGCGAGTCAGCATTTTCAACAGGCCCACGTAATCATCTTGACCAACGACCGGCCGGTAGCGGCGCGACTCGGCGACCTGGCGGAGCCAGTGACGCTCGACGGGCTGGCGCAGGTGATCATAGTCATAGCCGGTGCCGGTGGAGTAAACCTCGCGCAGCTTTTGGATCGCCTCGGCCGCGGTCCGGCTGGTTTCGGCCAGCGGCCCGCCGATCAGATGGGCGGGCAGACTCTCCAGGTCGGCCTCGGTCAGGCCGTGGTACTCCGGCGCCAGGGAGGGATCACCGGGCGGCGGCCCGCCCAGCGGGTCGAGTTGAGCGGCCAGGTGGCCGTACTCTCGGATCGATTGGGCCAGGTTAACCGCCCCGACGATCTTACCGGTCTCGACAGCCGGTGCAGCCGCTTCGCCCACTGCGGCCCCGGTGGCGGCCGCCACCGGGGTCAAACCGTTGGTCGGGGGCGTCCAGTCTTTAAAGAAAGCGCGGGTCGCCGCATCAACCGAGTCCGGATCTTGCTGATAGCGATCATACAGTTCAAGCACATAGCCGGCATTAGGGCCATGGAAATCCTGAAAACCATTCATTGGCAAACTTTTCCTAACTGCTACTAAGCTCATCAAGAGCCGACAGGTTTTGAAAACCTGTCAGCTCTCCACGGTGCTGTTTTTAAGTGCCTGCGGGAGAAGCTGAGGAACGAACACCTCCACTTTGTCCGTCTCCGGCCAAAGGTAGGGCACTGCGTAGAAATTATACCTGCTTTGAAGAATTTGGTCTATAGTGAGGACAAACTTTCAGCCACGCGGGGTAAGGCTTACCCGGCAATGAGCTGGATCTCGGCCTTGATTTTGACCCGCTCGCCGACGACCCACCCACCGGCGGCCAGGGCGATGTTCCAACATAGACCAAAATCTTGGCGCTTGATAGCGCTCTCCGCGCTGAAGCCCCAGCGGTAAGCGCCCCAGGGATCATGCACGCGGCCGTGGTCGACCACGTCGAAGGTAACCGGGCGCGTGATCGACTTGATGGTCAAGTCACCGCAGACCCGGTACTGCCCTAAACTCAACCGCTCGACGTGGGTGCTGCGAAAGCCGATCGTCGGGAACTGTTCGACGTCAAAAAAGTCGACAGACAGGAGGTGAGCATCGCGGGTTTCGTGGTCCGTATCGATGCTGGCTACGTTAATTTCGCCCCTGACCTGGGCGGCCGTCATCTGGCCGGGGTCAAGATCGAGGTGGCCGGTAAAGCAACTGAACCGGCCCCGCACCAGGTTCAGGTTCATAGCCTGGACGCTGAATTGAATGGAGGAGTAAGCTGGATCGATTTTCCAACTCATGGTTGATTCTTCTTCATCAAAATGAGACAACATTTAGGACACGGAATACTATCCTGTTAAATCCTGGAGGCCAGCCAAGAAGCTCAACTTTTGACCTTGAGGTCCAGACTCTGGGCAAGTCTAGCCCAAAACAGAGCCTTTCCGGCCTCAAATTTGAAAAAAGTTGAGCTTCTAACGCGAATTAAGGCCACGCCTCGCGAGCTGGTTACAGAAGTTCTAAAGGAAACGAACCGCCTGGCCGCCGGCCAAATTCTTACGCCGCCAGCTTCTTGGCGATCTCGGCGATGTAGCGGCCTTGCCAGCGGGCACCGGCCAGTTCAGTCTCGCTGGGCAAGCGGCTGCCATCGCCGTCGGTAATGGTCGACGCGCCGTAGGGGGAGCCACCCTTGACCTCATCGACGCCCATTTGGCCTTGAAAAGCATACGGCAAGCCGGCCAGGACCATGCCGTGGTGCAGCAGCAAGGTATGCACCGCCCGAATCGTCGTTTCCTGGCCACCGTGTTGGGTAGCGGAGCTGGTGAAGACGCCGCCGGGTTTGCCAACCAGCGCGCCCTTATACCAGAGACCACCCGTGCCATCCCAAAAGGCCTGCATTTGGCCGATCATATTACCGAACCGCGTCGGCACGCCCATGATAAGCCCATCGTAATCCGCTAACTCATCCACCGTCGCGACCGGTACATCGGCAAAGGCCGCCTGAGCCTGAGTCGCCCCAATCTGATCGAGCATCTCCTGGGGCAACGTTTCAGGAACGCGGCGCATCACCGCTTGAAC
>CALMIS010000115.1 GCA_937864185.1 uncultured Chloroflexota bacterium | reverse complement strand
TTAACCGTTACCCGCGCCAACGGCATCAGCACCGATAAATCCCAAACTGATAACATCGCCCTGGGGGCCAGGCCCTCAATCGGCGTATTGCAGGCGGTGCCCTTAAGCTTCACTGTAATTGGCAGCGCATCGGTTCAGGCCAGTAACTACACCTACTACCTCGGTTATGCCTGGAGCGGCAATTCAGCGACGCTTGATGGGGTGCCTTTATCGGATAAAGCCGGCGTGGTCCAGGTTTCTGACGCGGGCAGCGTCCATACCTTGGTGGTTGATGGCGTGCCTTATACCGCGCAAGTAGAGGTCATTGTGTTAGATAAAGAAGTTTATCTGCCCGTAATCTTGCATTAGCAAACAGACCTCGATGTCTTCCGTCAGCCTTTGCCTGCCCACCTACAACGGCGCCGCTTACTTAGCCGAAGCCATTCGTAGCGTCCTGGCCCAAACCTTCACCGATTTCGAGTTTATCATCGTCGATGACCAATCCACGGATGAGAGTGCTACTATTGCCCGTTCATTTAACGACCGACGCGTCACGTTTCACCAGAACCCCACCCGGCTCGGTTTAGTGGAAAATTGGAACCGTTGCCTGGACCTGGCTCGGGGAGAATACGTCTGTATTTTCCATCAAGATGACGTGATGCTGCCCCATAATCTGGCCGCTAAGGTCGAGGCTTTGGCTCAAAATCCTGCTGCGGGATTGGTCTATTCGAATGTCTACCTGATCGATGCTGATGGGCGTAACCTGGCCGAAAGTTGGTTTTTTCCAACGACGCCTTCTCATGATTTTGTGGAGTCCGGTTCGATCTTTTTTGAGCGCCTACTTCTGGGCGATAACCTCGTCGCTTGCCCTTCGGTAATGGTCCGGCGGGTAGGGTATGAAAAGCGGGGCCGGTTTGATCCTCGTTTTCGCTTTACTGCTGATCTAAATATGTGGCTGCGCTTACTCCTGGCTTATGACATTGTCTATTTAGCTCAACCGTTAGTTAAGTATCGCTGGCATCATAGCAACGAGTCTCACAATTTTTCCGAAACGGGGCAGTGGGCCGAGATCTATGAGGCCAAAATGGCGGTCTTCAATGATTGTCCAGGTCAAATTCCCCGGCGAAATGTGCTGCTAAAAACATTTCAAACTCAGTACAAGCGGGATAGCGTGATCCGGGCGCTGCATCATATCCGGCATCGAGATTATCAGCATGGGAGCTGGTATTTCAAATTTGCTGTGGCGGATCAAAAATTTTCCGGCGAATGTCTAGGGCTGTTCTTGAAGAGCTTATTGGCTGCCGGGGGACTTATCTTAAGATCACGGATGCGTTCAGTCCTACCCCGATAAATCTTTCAAGCGAGGGATGCGCTACGAACATTGTCCTTATCACCCACCGCTTTCTACCGCGCTACTTCGGCGGGGTAGAATTCTACACCTTCCGGTTAGCCCGAGCTTTCCAAAGTCTCGGCCATCGGGTCTTGATCCTCACCGGTGAACCAACGCCCCAAACTGATCTCTCGGTCACAACTCTGGAAGAAACATACCAGGGCGTACCGCTGGTCCGACTGGAGTACGACTATGCGCGCCGGTCGGTGTCTCACTGGGCCGCCTATAGCGACCCGCTGATCACCGCTCAGATCGAGCAGGTTATCCGCGGTTACCAACCGGACATTATTCATGCCACCAGTTTGTCGCTGTTGATGGCCGGTACACTTGAAGCGGCGGTGAGGGCTAAGGTTCCCCTGGTCTACACGGTGACCGATTTTGTGCTAACCTGCCGGCGGGGGACATACGTAAAGCGAGACAACAGCCTCTGCGCCGAAAAAGAGGAGCGGGCATTGTGTACGGCTTGCATGGCGCCGCACACAACCTTGGAGAAGAGTCTGGACTGGCTGTGGCGGTTGGCCCCCAAGGCGCTGGCCAGGCCGGGCTTAGCTTGGCTGGAGGAACGGCTTGGTAAACGGGCCGATTTTGTCTATGCCGCGGAAAGCATCCAGCATCGCTTCAATTATATTCCCATCTGGCGTCCGCGCATCGACCTGGCCATTGCCCCCTCAACCTACGCCCGGGATCGGCTGTTGCTCAATGGATTTCCGGGCAACCGGATTGTAGTCTCACCGTACGGCATTGACCCACCGCCGCCTGATTTTCAGAGGAGACCGTCAGACAAACTCAGGTTTGGCTTCATCGGTCGCTTGACCTACCTCAAAGGGGTGCATCTGCTCATCGAGGCCTTTAGCCGGCTAGCAAACCAGGAGAGAGCCACTCTGACCATTTATGGCCGGCCCGATGTGAAATCGGACGGTTATTTCCAGGCCTTACAAAAGCGGGTAGCCGCTTACCCCACTATCAGCTTCGGCGGTTTTGTCGATAATGCGGCCGTAAGCGATCTTTACCGCGAAATCGATGTTTTGGTCGTCCCCTCGCTTTGGCCGGAAAATAGCCCGATGACGGTGTTAGAGGCGTTGGCTCATAGGACTCCGGTCATTGTCAGTGACGCGCCAGGGATGACCGATCTCGTTAAGCACCAGGTCAATGGGTTGGTGTTTACCACTCAAAATGGGGCAGACTTGGCCAGTCAAATGGAACGCTTGCTGGAGTCGCCGACCCTGGTGAAGCAGTTAGCCGGGCAGTGCCATATTGTCAAAACAATGGCGCAAGACGCCGCCGAATTGGGTCAGTTTTACCATATAGTCCGTACCTAAAGTGTTGTTTAGGTAGTTTAAGCACGGATTACACCGATTATTTTTTCTTTTAATCCGTGAAATTCGTGTAATCTGTGGTTTATTGCTCTCAACAACACGCAAAAGAGGGACTCTCTATTTAAGCAAGCCTCTATTAACCGCTCAATAATCCTTATAGGTGTATCCCAAACTGGTCACTGTGCCACTGCTGCTATCCACCAGCGAGCAGCGGCTGTAATCGTTGCCGGCCGCATCGGAGCCCGGGGTTAGCCGCGTGGCAAACCAGGCATAGCGCTCAATCCAGGGCGTACTGTTTAACCAGGGCGCTGTAGCCATCATTAAGCTCTGCACGGTCGGCACCGAGCTGGTGACACACTGGCCGGCATATTCCAGAACCCAGACCGGACCATTATATCCCCGGGTCACGGCTTCATTGTGGCGAGCGGTTAGATAGTTTTGGAGTTGGCTGGCTGAATCGGCGTAAATGTGCCAGGCCGTAGCATCAAAGCGCGGCTTGCGGCCATACAGGCGCTGAAACTCATCCGCCATGGCCCAGGTCCATTGGTGACCGTACTGCTGGCCGTATTGCCCCGGGTTAAACTGATTCGGCGCCGGGGAAACCAGCTTGATGTTGGTGCCGACCACGGCATCCTCGATCTGTTTCCATAAGGTTGCGCCCTCGGTGGGGGATAGATAGGAATTTTGCTCGGTCAGGTTGGGTTCGCCAAAGCCGATCAAGTAGCCGGACACTTGGGCCTGGGCGACCGCCGTCGAGAGATGCACCATCAAGTCTTTGTTGTAGATCATCGGGACAAAGTTTTGATGGTATTCGCTGCCGCAGGTCCCGTCTGGAAACGGCGAGCCGTTGTGATACCAGCTAGCCCGTAGCGCTTTCAAATCGGTGCAAGCGGGCGAACCATGGGCCGAGAACCCTTTCTTCGGGTTAAGCGGCGGTACGGAGACCATCGGCAAATAGAGCGAAAAAACAGGACTGTTGGCCAGGGTTACTTGGTTGTCTGCTTTAGCGGGAAGGTTGGCGGCCTGGGCGGCATCTTGCCCGCCGGGTTGGGGATGCGCCTCGACGGGGCGGGTTAGGGGCAGCAGGTAGAAAAGCAGGGTCAGAAAGCCAAGGGCCAGCCAAAGCGGGAATAGTCGTTTCATGATTGTCCTCGTTAGTAGAACTCAATGCTAAAGGGTTAAAGATCAATCTTTCCCTAATCTTACCGGGGAATGGAGGCAAGAACAAGTCTGAACCTGAAATGTCGAAGTTGATAAAGATAGCCGAAACAGCGATTTCCGTTTCGGCTGACTTTTGTTTTCATGGTCTTCATGATCAGGCCAGTTGTCAAGATTGGAAAAGAACGGTATAGTGCTGTAGCAGTCTTAACAACGGGGTTAGATATCTTCTCGATATTGCGGGGTAAACGCGGCCTGAGCTTGTCGAAGGCCGTCGGTTTCGACAGGCTCAACCAACGCTACCGCAATTTATTGAGAAGATACATGGTCAGCATGGAAAATTCGCTCTCAATTGCGGCGCGCAATTCAGTCTTTAGTACCTTCGGGAAGCTGGCGGTGAAGGCCATCTCTTTTGGCTTCACCATCTTCATCGTGCGCTGGCTGGGCGATGCTGAATACGGGCAGTATGTTATTATTTGGGCTTATATCTCGGTCTTTGCCATGTTCTCAGACGCAGGCTTAAGCTTGTATACGATCCGCGAGATAGCCAAAGGCGGACCGGAGAGCCACTCCATTGCCGGGAACGTGATCTGCCTGCGCCTTGTCTTGGCGGCGCTGACGATGATGTTAGTGTTGATGGTCGCCTGGCTGGCCGGCTATTCCTCTCAGTTCCTGAGCTACCTTGTGCTGGCCAGTCTTATCCTGCTGGCTTATGCCTTCCAAGATCCGCTCGATGCGCTGCTGCAAGCCTATGAGCGGTTTGACCTGGCGGCGATGGCCTTGATTGTGGGGCAACTGACCTTTGTGGGTAGCGGCACGCTTTTTTTGCTGCTCGGCTGGCGGATCAACGGCTTAATCGTGGCCGCCCTATTAAACGTCGTTGTCGCGGCTGCCGTGGCCGCCTGGTTTATGCGAGACTGTCGCCTCAGCCTGAGGTGGCAGCTTCAGCCCAGACAGTGGCCCCGCTTTCTGCGTCTGGCCGTTCCCTTTGGCCTGATTAAACTCTGGCTAACCTGGTCTTTAAAAATTGATATCGTCATTCTGTCCTGGTTTTGGGTGGAGCAGATGGCCGGCTGGTACGGGGCGGCTTATGCCATCGTGTTGGGCGCTTTGGTTCTCTCTAATTCGATGAACAGCGCCCTTTATCCCACCTTAAGCCGGAAGTTCAGCCGGAACCCGCGGACGTTGCCGCCTCTTTATGAGCGTATTTTGAAATACCTGTTGGTGTTGTCGCTGCCTATGGCGGTGGGGGTCTTTTTCACCGCGGATAGCTGGGTCACCTTGCTTTACGGTCGAGCGTTTGAGCCGGCCAGGGTCGCCTTGAGTATCCTCATCTGGGTGGTACCGCTGGCCTTTGTCAGCGAGTTTTTTAGAACCGTGTTAATGGCCACGTCTCGAGAACGGGTCGCTGTCCGGGGGCTGGCCCTGGTGGTGATGGCCAATATCTTGCTTAACCTGTGGTGGATCCCGCTCTACGGGTTCCTGGGGGCAGCGGTTATTTCGGTTGTTTCGGAGGCTTTGCTCGTCGGCTTTTACCTGGGCCAGCTCCGCTCTGAACTTCGGACGCCTAATATGGCCAAAGTTCTACTTGCTCCCTTAGGAGCAGCCCTGGGATTAATGCTGATCCTTTATCTCTGGCAAGGAGGTACGCTTGTAACTGAAGTAGTACTCGGCGGAGGTGTTTACCTGACCCTTATCTGGGTATTTGGCATTATCAAGCTTGATGAAGTCAGGCCCTTACTCAGGGCTACCCCATACCAGGTTGAAAGAGAGGAGGTTCCTGCCATGTCCACGCAAAATTCGGCTGCGTTACCGTTAGTGAGTGTTTTTATTCCGGTCTATAACGCCGGTCAGTATGTAGCTCAGGCCATAGAAAGTGTCCTGAAGCAAAGTTATCCAAACTACGAACTGATCATCATCGATGACGGTTCCACCGATGAGACCGCCCAGGTCTTGGCCCTCTACCGCCATCACCCGCGGATCCGGCTATATCAAAATTCCGAAAACTTAGGCATTTCCCCCACCTGGAACCGGGCCATCGGGTTGTGCCGGGGGACGATCATCGCTAAGTTGGACGCGGATGATTTCTATGAACCCCACCAAATGGAAACGGTGGTCAACTTCTATCAGCATCATCCGGAGGTCGGCCTGGTCTTTTCCGGGTTGAACTTGATCTATCCCGATGGGCGGGTTGAAGCAGAGATGAAGTATATGCAGACCTGGGTTCGCCAGCGGCATGAGTTTCTGCCGGCTTTGCTCCGGCTGTGCCTGATCAGAGCGCCTACCGTTTTTGTGCAAAGAGCCTGCTACGATCGGTTGGGCGGGGTGCTGGAAGCCATGAAGCTCCATTCGGATTGGGAAATGTGGGTCAGGATTGCCGCGGCTTATCCGGTCGGCTTCATCGCCCGCCGGCTGGCCAACTACCGTATGAGCCATGGCCCGAATGCCACGGCCCAAGCCGCGGTTGATGGGCGCAGTATGCACGATCTGCAGTTGTGGTTGGACAAGCTGACTAAGAATGAGCTCCCCTACACGCTGACGCCCGATGAAGAGAACAGTTTCCGCTGGGGCATTTACGAACTGGAAATGCATTTTGCGGCGATGGCCGCCTGCCGGCAGCAGCCGGACTTGCAGCAAGCCTACACCACTTTTGCCGAGCAAGTCATTCCCACTGCTTTGCCGGAAGCTGAACTCAAGAAAATGCGCCAGGTTCATACCAGCCTCCATCAAGGGCTGTTTGCCTTTCGAGAACGGGAGTTGAAACAAGCTCGTCGCTACTTCTGGCAGGCTATCAAGACCGAACCGCGTTACTGCAAGTCGCCCTGGATCTGGAGTAAACTGCTGCTCACCTTTATCGGCCGGACGAAGTGGGGCTTGATGTACAAGTAAATGCCGGTCCGTAGGAGAACATGCTTGCCGCCTTCCCCAGTCCAAATCGCTTGTTGGGGGTGCCCGGCACGAGGTGGATCATGTTTGGCTTGCTGCTGGTCATAGCTCTGCTGGCCTTTATCCTGATCAGCTATATTTTCCTTTCCCGTTACCAGAGGCTCGTTAACCCCCAACAGGCGGTCCTGAGCGGCAGTATCCTGTGGGGCGTTTATTTGGCCCTGGTCACCGAAGGGCTGAGCTTACTGCACCAACTTCATTTTGGCGCTGTGGTCATCGTCTGGAGCCTTCCTCTCTTAGGGGCCGGTTGGCTGTTAGCCCGAAATGGGTCTCTCTGGCGGCGACCCAACCTGTGGGTCCCCCCTTGGCCTCTCGGCCTAATCGCTGGCCTCGTGCTGCTGCTCGTGACTGTCAGCGGCGGGCTAGCTTTATTTTCCGCCCCCAACAACTGGGACTCGATGACCTATCATCTCAGCCGGGTGATGCACTGGCACCAAAATCAAACGGTCGCGCACTACAGTACGCATGAATTGCGACAACTGTACCAAAATCCCTGGGCCGAGTTTGCCATCTTACATTTCCAGCTCTTGGCCGGCACCGATCGTTGGGCTAATCTGGTGCAGTGGTTAGCTTACGTGGGCAGCTTAGTCGGGGTCAGCTTTATTGCCGGGCAGTTCGGTGCCCAAGCCACCGGCCGGTATCTGACCGCCCTAATCGCCGCAACCGTGCCGATGGCTGTTTTGCAGGCGGTCACCACCCAAAACGATCTCGTGCTCTCGTTCTGGCTGGTCTGCTTGGTTTCTTTCATCCTGTTGGTCCGCCAGCAAACCCACTGGCTGCCTCTCTTGGGAGCAGCCGGGAGTTTGGGCCTGGCGGTGCTAACTAAAGGGACGGCCTATATTTTTGCTGCCCCCCTGCTGCTGTGGTTGGGACTGCTTCTCCTCAAGCGGTATCGCTGGCGCGTCTGGCAACCGCTTGGGGTGGTGGCTGTGGTCGTGCTGCTGCTGAACAGCGGTCATTACGCTCGCAATCTCCATCTTTTTGGCTCGCCGCTGCAGCCGGAGTTGGGTCAGTATAGTTACCAAAACGAGATTTTTAGCCCGGCGGCTGTCATATCGAATCTGGTTCGCAATGCGGCCCTTCATTTAAACTTAGCCGTTCCTAACCTGATCGAGCCCACCGAGCAGGCGGTCGACGCTATTCACCGGCTCCTGCACCTCGACCCCAATGATCCCCGGACCACCTGGCCGGGGATGAAGTTTGAGATCAGGTCGAATATCAGCGAGGACAGTTTTGGAAACTTCTTGCACTTTAGCTTGATGGTGCTGTCACTAGCCGGGCTAGCCAGGGCCCGAGTTCGTTCAAATTACAAATTGCTGCCGGGGTATGGTGGGCTGCTTTGTCTGGCGTTTTTTTTATTTGGCCTGTATCTTAAGTGGCAGCCCTGGCACAGCCGGCTGCATCTGCCCCTGTTTATCTTGGGGGCACCGGTGGTTGGAATCATGGTGGCTGAGCTTTTCCCTCGACCGGTGGTCGGCTTACTGGTCATTGTCCTGACCACTCAAACGGGTTATCTTATGGTTCATAATCCGTTGCATCCCCTATGGGGGCCGCGCAATGTCTTCACCTCGCCTCGGAGCGATCAATATTTTTGGCCTAACCCGGTCTTACAGGAACCGTATCAAGCCGCTACGGAGCTGATCCAGGCGCGTGGCTGCCGGCAAATCGGGTTGCTGCTGCCGCTTGATTTCTGGGAATACCCGTTTTGGATCTTGCTTAACCGGCCCGGTGACTCCCCCGTTTGGATCGAAAACGTTCAGGTTGGCAACGTTTCGCAAGCGCTGCAAAGTCTCGCTTTTGAACCATGCGCCGTGGTCTGTATCCGCTGTCAAGAAGAGCATCGCGCTCTGTACACCCAGACTTTTGGCGCCCCTGCGTTGGACCTAAACACGAGTTTGCTATTCGTCAGATAATTCCATGCAAAAAATCTCGATTGTGACCCCTTCATACAATCAGGCTGATTATCTGGAAGCCACGATCCAAAGTGTGCTGGCTCAAGTTTATCCTGCGGTCGAGCATATCGTGATCGACGGTGGTTCCACCGACACCACTCTAAAGATCCTGCGCAAATACGAGCGTATCCTGCAATGGCTCTCCGAACCGGATCAGGGTCAGGCCGAGGCCATCAACAAAGGCTTCACGAAATCGACCGGCGAAATTGTCGCCTGGCTTAACTCCGACGATATCTACCTGCCGGGTGCCCTTCACCGGGTGGCCAACTTTTTCAGCCAACACCCCGAGATTGACGTGGTCTATGGTGACTATCAACTCATCGATGCTCGCGGCCGGCTGCTGCTCTGTAAGCAGGAGATCCCGTTTGACTACAATATCCTGCTCTATGGCCTCGATTACATTAGCCAGCCGACGGTCTTCTTTCGCCGCCGGTGGTTTGACCGGGTGGGCTATCTGGACGAAACGCTGCACTACGGCTTGGATTGGGAGTACTGGCTGCGGCTGGCGCAAGCCGGGGCCAGCTTCGCTCATATCCCCCAATACCTGGCCGCTACCCGCTGGCACCTGACGGCCAAGACGCTGGTAGCGCCTCCGCAAATGTTTGCCGAACACGAGGCCATCCGGGCTCGCTACTGGAATAAGCTTCGGTTTCAAGCGTCACAGGGGCAGAAGCTTTACGCTTTCTGGCTAAACAAGCGCTACCGGCTCAAGCGGCAATTCTTGAAAATCTTCCTGCGACGCGCCATCGATTTTCCGCCCGGCCATTGGGTCATGCGGCGCCAAACTTCTCAAGCCCAATGACCATGAACCTGCTCTACACCACCACCAGCTACCCGCCGGCGATTGGCGGGGCTCAACTGCACACCCACCAAATTGCCCAACGATTGGCTACTCGCCATCCTGTTCAGGTCGTCACCCACTGGACTCGCCACCGCACCGATTGGCTGCTCGGCACCACCCTCCGCGCTCCCACCCAGGCTGAAAGCTACCGTCTTGACGGAGTGACCGTGCAGCAAGTCAATCTCACCCCGGCTGACCGCTGGCGGTTGTGGCCTTACGTGCTGGGCTACTACGCTGCCAAACCGGCCGCCATCGCCGCCATCGCCGCCAGGCTTGCCCCCCAAATTGAACCGTTAGCCCGGAGCGCCGGCCTAATCCACAACGTCCGCATTGGCCGCGAGCCGCTCAGTTTTGCTTCGCTCCAGGTAGCTCGCCGCTTGGACCTGCCCTTTGTTTTGGTCCCGTACCACCACCCGCGCTGGGTTGGCTGGAACTATCGGGAGTATCTTCGGCTTTATCGCCAGGCCGATGCCGTCATCGCTCTGACCCAAACGGAGCAGCAAACCCTAATCGAGTTGGGGGTCACGCCTGACCGTGTTTTTGTCACCGGCAACGGTCCTAACCTGGCCACCGCCGCCGATGTCGAGCGTTTTCGCCGAGAGTTGCGTCTGCCGCCGGACGTGCCGGTGATCCTCTTCCTCGGCCAAAAGTATCGATACAAAGGCCTCGAACCGCTGCTGGCGGCGGCTAAAATTGTCTGGCCGCGCTATCCCGACGCTCACTTTATCTTCTTGGGACCCCGCACTCGCTTTTCGAAAAGGCTCTTTGCTGGCCAAACTGACCCTCGCCTGGTCGAATTGGGCCAGGTCGATCTCCAACAGAAAACCGATGCGCTGGCCGCCTGCACCTTGCTGTGCCTGCCTTCCACTCAGGAGAGCTTCGGCGGCGTCTTCACCGAAGCCTGGAGCTTCGGCAAGCCGGTGATCGGAGCCGATATTCCGGCGGTGCGGGAAGTGATTGATGAAGGGGTGAACGGTTTTGTCGTGGCCCCCACCCCGGAGCAGTTGGCAGACCGAATCTGCTTTCTCCTGAACCAGCCGAGTCTGGCCGCTCGATTGGGAGAGGCCGGCCGGCAGAAGACCGAGCAAGAGTACAATTGGGAAGTGTTGGCGAGAAAAACCGAACAGGTTTATACTTGGGTGTTGAACAGGGGATAGACAAAATGGATTTGACTAAACAACGCCTGATGCTCACCGGCGGCGACGGCTTTCTGGGTCGCTACGTTGTGGCCGAACTGAAACGGCAAGGGGTGGAGCACCTCTTTGTGCCCCGCCACCAGGACTACGATCTGACCCGCCTGCCCGACGTGGTGCGGGCTTATGAAACTGGCCGGCCCGATGTGGTTATTCACCTGGCGGCCAAAGTCGGCGGGATCGGCATCAACCGGGAGAAGCCGGGCGAGTTTTTCTACGATAACTTGCTGATGGGCGTCCAACTGATGGAGCAGGCTCGCCTGTTTGGCGTCGAGAAATTTGTCTCGATCGGCACGATCTGCGCCTATCCCAAATTTACGCCGGTGCCTTTCAAAGAAGCCGATCTCTGGAACGGCTACCCGGAAGAGACCAACGCCCCTTACGGCCTGGCCAAAAAGATGCTGCTGGTCCAGGGCGAGGCCTATCGCCAGCAGTATGGCTTCAACGCTATCTACCTGCTGCCGGTCAACCTGTACGGTCCTGGCGACAACTTCGATCCGGCCAGCTCGCACGTTATCCCGGCTCTGATTAAAAAGTGCGTCGAGGCCAGCGAGCGCGGCGACCGGCACATCGAGGCTTGGGGGACGGGCAGTGCTTCGCGCGAGTTTCTGTACGTCGAAGATGCGGCCCGGGCCATCGTCCTGGCGACCGAGCGCTATGACCGGCCGGAGCCGGTCAATCTCGGGTCGGGCATGGAGATTACCATCAAGGATTTGCTGAATTTGATCGTCGAGCTGACCGGCTTTGAGGGTGAGGTCGTCTGGGATGCCACCAAGCCGGATGGCCAGCCGCGCCGCTCGTTGGATACTTCGCGCGCCTGGCAGGCATTCGGCTTTCGGGCCGAAACCGATTTCCGCGCCGGGCTGCAGCGCACAATCGAGTGGTATTTGGCTGAGCGGCAGAAGTTGAATGAGTCTTGAGCGTGGGGTGGAAGATTGCCGGCACTTAACCTTCCGCAGGTAAATATCCTTGGCGTTGGCATCAACGCCATCACCTTGCCGCAAGCGGTGGCCCAGATTGCCGGCTGGATCGAGAGCCACGGCCGGCAGTACGTCTCGGTCTGCAACGTCCACACCATCATGGAGTGCCAGCACCACGAAGCCATGCGCCAGGCGGTCAATGGGGCCGGCTTGGCCACGCCCGACGGGATGCCCCTGGTCTGGTTAGGCCGCTGGTTGACCCAGCTCGAGGTCAGCCGCGTTTACGGTCCGGACTTGATGCTAGCCTTGTGTGAGCTATCCGCCGAGCGCGGCTACAGCCACTACTTCTGCGGCGGCGCACTCGGGGTGCCGGAGCTGCTGGCCGAGCGGCTGCAGGCCAAATTCCCCAAGTTGCGCGTCGCCGGCACCTATTCGCCGCCCTTCCATCCGCTCTCCCCGGCTGAGGAGAGCCAATTAATCGAGTGCATCAACCAGGCCAATCCCGATATTATCTGGGTCGGTTTGGGTACGCCCAAGCAAGACCTCTGGATGGCCCGCTATCGCGAGCGCCTGAATGCGCCGGTCCTGATCGCCGTCGGGGCGGCCTTTGATTTTTTCTCCGGCCGGGTGCCGCAAGCCCCGCGCTGGATGCAGCGCAGCGGCCTGGAGTGGTTTTATCGTCTCTTGCAGGAGCCGCAGCGCTTGTGGTATCGCTACCTGGTCTATAACCCCTGGTTTGTGACGCTTCTGGTCGCGCAAGGTTTAGGCCTGAAGCACTATCCTCTGCCGTCCCAGTCGTTGCCCCCGGCTCAAACTGTAGCCCGCTCCCACTCCGTCTCCGACTAGAAACTGGATCTTCTCATCGCGGTCAGTGGAGGGCAGAGCTTGCTCTGCTGGCAAACCAAGGTTTGCCCTCCTACTTTTCAGGGAGAACTTTAGAAGAGTCAGTAGTTTGCCCATAAAACCCGACAGTCAGTATAATAGAAGCTTAGGTGTAAGTTCTGGAGTCCTTTAGCGTTCTGAGTCGGGGCAACTTTAACTTCAACCCTTGGCCAACCTGTAAACTCAATGAACTCTACAAACTCCACAAACTCAATGAACGCTACAAACTCAGTGAACTCCATCCCCTCGAGAGGGTGCCGCCATGTTTAGGCGCGTCAGCATTCGCCTGGCTTTGCTCTTGGGTGACCTATCGCTCATTCCCGTCGCGCTGCTGCTGGCCAGTTGGCTGCGCATTCAATTCCCCCTGGGCCGCGAGATTATCCCCTGGTCCGTGACCTGGCCGGCCTGGCCCGTTTATGCGATCGCGGTGCTGGTTTGGGGCGGCGTCTTTCTGGTGATGGACGTTTACAACCTGCAGAAGAATCTGCGCCTGCTGGCCGAACTTCAGCGGCTGGCAGTGGCTCATTTGGCCGCCGTGTTGGCCTTCTCCGGAGCGCTGTACTTCTCCTTCCGCGATACCTCCCGCTGGCAAGTCATCCTCTTCGCCTTGACCGGTTCGCTACTGCTCGTCAGTTTTCGGCTCGGGTTTCGGCTGGTGTTGAGATTGTTTGGCGATAAACGCTACGGCACGCGGCGGGTGGCCATCGTCGGCGCGGGCCAGATTGGGCATAACGTGGCCCGCACGGTCGTTCAGAACCGCTGGACCGGCTTGCACCTGGTCGGCTTCATCGATGACGAGCCGGCGGCCAAGACTTTAGGCCTGGCCCATCTCGGTCGGCTCGATCAGACGCTCGAGATAGTGGCCAGCCAGCGGATCAACGAGATCATCTTTGCCTTGCCCCGCGAAGCTTACCACCAACTGGCCAACCTGGTGGCCGATTTACAGGATCTGGCGGTCAATGTCCGGGTCGTCCCGGATTTTTTTGATCTGGTCTTCCTGCGCTCGGCGGTGGAGGACCTGGGTGATATGCCGCTGGTGACGCTGCGCGAACCGGCCCTCGATCCGCTCCAGCGGCTGCTCAAACGCCTGTTCGATCTCGTGTTTAGCAGCCTGGCCTTGCTTTTGAGCTTGCCGCTGCTGATCGTTATTGCCGTCCTGATCAAGCTCGACTCGCCCGGGCCAATTATTTTCAAGCAGCGCCGGGTGGGCGAGCATGGCCGCCTCTTTAGTATTTACAAGTTTCGGACTATGGTTCATGATCCCGAGACCCATGACGGCAAAACGCCCCACAAGCTGGTCAACGGCCAGCCGGTCCACAAATTTTATGACGACCCGCGGGTCACCCGCGTCGGTCACTTCCTTCGCCGGACCAGCCTGGATGAGCTGCCCCAGTTTGTCAACATTCTCAAAGGGGAGATGAGCCTGGTCGGCCCGCGGCCGGAACTGCCCTGGTTGGTGGAGATGTACGAACCCTGGCAGCGCAAGCGCTTTGAGGTGCCGCAGGGACTGACCGGCTGGTGGCAGATCAACGGCCGGTCCAACAAGCCCATGCATCTCAACACCGCCGATGACCTGTACTACATCAAGAACTACTCGCTCTGGCTCGACCTGCAAATCTTGTGGCGCACCATTCGGGCGGTCATTGAGCGGCGAGGTAGTTTTTAGGGGTAACCGGTTAGCGGCAGTCGAGCAACACTTTGAGCACGCCTGGCGTGACCGCTTGCTCAAAGGCCGGCAGCCCCTCAGTCAGAGTATAAGTGGCGTGGATGAGCGGCTCAACCTCGACCAGGCCTTGGTTCAACAGGCGCAGCGCCGCCGGGAAGGGACCGCAGCGCGAGCCGATCAGGCGCACTTCATCGACCACCAGCATGCTTAAGTTCAACGCAACCTCGCCGTGAAAGGTGCTTTTGAGGACCAGCGTGCCGCGCGGCCTGACCAGAGAGCGGGCCGTGGCGAAACCCGCCGGACTGCCGGTCGCTTCCACCACCACATCGAAGCCCGCCGCCACCGGCTCGCCGGTCAGCGCGCTCCGAATGCCCCGCCGGGCCAAAATATCCAGTTTCTTTTGGTGGCGGCCGATAGCCAGCAGGTCGCAGCCGGTCAGTTGCAGTACCTGGGCAATCAGCAGCCCTAACTTACCATCGCCCAAAACGGCTACGCGGTCGGTAGGCCGGATTTGAACCTGCTCTAAAATTTCGCAGGCAGCGGCCAGTGGCTCAGTGAAGACGGCCCACTCATCCGGCAGCGAGTCGGGTACGGGGTAGAGCAGCTTGGCCGGCAGCGTAAAATAGTCGGCCATGGCCCCGTTGCGCCGGTCGATGCCCAAGGTGGTGCGGTGCGGACAGTGGGTGGGATCGCCCCGGCGGCAGGTGGGGCACTCGCCGCAGTAAGCGTTGATCTCGCCCACCACCCGCCGGCCAACTAGCTCCGGCGCCTCAGCCGCCCGCTCTACCACGCCCACAAACTCGTGGCCTAGGACGCCTCTAAAGCCCATATAGCCGCGCCTAATTTCGAGATCGGTGTTGCAGATGCCGGCTAGGGTCGTCCGGATCAGGGCTTCGCCGGGCGGAGGGGTGGGGATGGCCGCATCGGCCTTAAATCTAAGTTCTCCGTCAAAGATTAGACTGCGCATCATCTTACCCTGGACAAGTTGATTTTGAGGAGTATAACCTAAGCAGCAGGAAAGGGCGACTCTATCTCTTCGTTGACAAACCAGAGCGCCTATGATAAGTTATCCGGCGCAAGTAGATGATGTCTTAACCATTCTAAGGATTTAGGCTTGAACCACCCGTTGATCGTCGAAGAGTTTCTCAAGCTTGGCCGGCAGCAGCCCATCATCGATGTTCGCACGCCCGCCGAGTTTGCCAAAGGTCATATTCCGGGGGCCGTTAACGTGCCTTTGTTTTCCAATGAAGAGCGGCACAACATCGGTTGGACCTACAAGCAGATCGGGCGGGAACAGGCGATGTTGCTTGGTATGGAGGCGGCCGGCCCCAGAATGCGAGCTTTGGTTGAGCAGGTCCAGGCGGCTGCCCCCGGTCAAACAGTCTTGATCCATTGCTGGCGAGGCGGTATGCGCAGCCAGAGTATGGCCTGGCTGGTGGGTCTGTTCGGTTACCAGACTTACACGCTGGTAGGCGGTTACAAAGCCTTCCGCCACTATGTCCTGGCTCAGTTCGAACAGCCACGTCCTATCCTAATCCTCTCCGGCAAAACCGGCTCCGGCAAAACCGAAATTCTGCACGAGCTGGCCGCTCGCGGCGAGCAGGTGATCGATCTGGAAGGCCTGGCTCATCACAAAGGCTCGGCTTTTGGTGCCCTCGGCGAAGTGCCTCAGCCGGCCCAGCAGCAGTTTGAAAATGAGTTGGCCATGCAGTGGGCCGACCTCCAACCGCAGCGTCCGGTCTGGCTGGAGGATGAGAGTCGCCACATTGGCCGGCTGGCCATTCCCGAGGCCCTCTGGACCCAGATGCGGGCCGCTTCGGTCCTCTGCCTCGATGTGCCGCTCGAGCAGCGGGTGGACTATTTGATGGCCGAATATGGCCGGTTTAACCGGGACGATCTTCGTCAGGCGATCTTGTGTTTGACTAAGCGACTTGGGCCACAAATTAGCCAGCAGGCGCTTGAAGCTCTGGCTGAGGACGACCTGGCGACATGTTGTCAACTGCTGCTGCAGAGCTACTATGACAAAACGTATGCCTACGGTCTGGCCCAACGCCAGCCGGCCTCGGTGCAACACCTTGTGGCAGACACCCTCAATCCGGCCGCCAATGCGAGCCACATCCTGGCGGCCGCGCCTCATCTTAGAATGCCTTAGATTGCTTTCTTCAAGATCTCTGCCAACTCTTCAACCGTCAATTGAATCGGATTGCCCTTCATACTACTGGCTTCTTGGGCTTTGACAATGAGGTCAGGAAAATCGGCTTCGGTCAGGCCGTAGGCGCCCAGGCCGGGGATTTGCAGATCGCGGCCCAGGGCTGCGACCCAAGCGACGCCATCGGCAGCCGTGGCGGACGGGTCGTCGGTCAGGATTTGGCCAATATCGGCGTAGCGATCGAGGGCCGGGCTGTCAGGTTCGCGCTCGGTGAGAGCGGCCAGGTTGACTTCCATGACCGCCGGCAGCAGAGCCGCGCACACCCCGCCGTGTGGCGCATCGAACATGCCGCCGAACGGCCCGGCAAAGCCGTGTACCGCGCCCAGTTTAGCGTTGGCCAGAGCCAGGCCGCCCTCCAAACTGGCCAGGGCCATATCTTCGCGGGCCCGCAGGTCATCGCCGTCGTCGTACGCTCTCCGCAGCGAGCGGGCCACCCGGTGCAGTCCGTCCAGGCAAAAGGCATCGGTCAGCGGGTTGGCCTGATTACAGACGTAAGGTTCCAGCACCTGCGTCAGCGCGTCGAGGCCGGTGGTGGCGGTGACCGGCGGCGGCATCGTCTGGGTCAACTCGGGATCGATCAAGGCCACCTTTGGCAGCATCAATGGGCTGCGCAGGCTGACCTTGACCCGATGCTGCGGTGAACCCAGGACAGCATTGCGCGTCACCTCGGCGCCGGTGCCGGCGGTGGTGGGGATGGCGATGTAGGGCAGCGGCGGCTGGCTTAGCTTTCGACCCTGGCCAATGACTTCCAAATAATCCAGCGGTTGGCCGGGATTGGTCAGCAGCGCGGCGATGGCCTTGCCCGCATCGATGACGCTGCCGCCGCCAAAGCCGATGACCAGATCGCACTGGCCGCGACGAGCCTTCAGCACGCCTTCTTCAACCAGCTCCACCGTCGGCTCGCCGATCACTTGAAAGGTCTCGGCGCTAAGCTGCTGCTGACGTAAGACATCGAACAAGGCTGCGGCCCGCAGGCTTGTCCCACCGATCACGACCAAGGCCCGGCTGCCCATCTCGGCGGCAATGGGACCTAAATCATAGAGCGTACCCACGCCGAATATAATCCGATTGGCCGTGGCGAATTCAAAGTGTTTCATACTTTCCTCTGAAAATAAAACGTTACTTGGAGTGCGGATTAAAGTCCGCACTCCAAATTTTTATTCTTGGATTGAGTGGTAGGTTTGGGCGAAGTTATTGGGCCGGTAAATTGGCCAAATAGAGCTTGTTTTCGTCAAGAATGTACATTCTACTGCCAATTTCATCGACGTACAAGCCTTGCAAGGCGGCAAAGGAGGTGGCGGCGCCAACCGGGGGCTTAAACTGGCGCACGAAGGTGCCATCTTTGTTGAGTTGGACGATCCGCCGGTTGCCGGCATCAGCAATGTAAATATGCTGAACCTCCTCATCTGCTTTGGTGAAGATGGCCACCGGATTGCTGAACGGCTGATCAAGGCCAACGACGTTGAAGTCGGTCTGCTGGCCGGACATAAACTTCTGAATGCGGCCATCCTTGAAGAGGACATAGATCGCGCCGTCGATCGCCATATCGACCGCGTTGGTCAGATCGATGGTCTGGCCGGGCAGGAAGTAACTTTGCGGCGCGGCGGTGTAGCCGTCAACCGTGGGCACGTAGCGCAACAACACATTGGCTTGAGGATCGAGGACGTAGAAGTTGCCAAAGTAGCTGTCCACAGCCGCGGGCCGCTGAAGGGTGTCGCCGGCGGCCAAAGACGCGGCGGTGATGCCCCAGTTGGTGTTGTACTCCAGCAGGCCCGTGCTGTTGAGAATCACCAGGTCGCTGGTTTGGCGGCTGCCGCCGGTCGGCATCCAGGTCATGTCGAGCAGTTCAGCGACTTGAATATTCTCCACGCTTTGGCCGCGGGCAGTGATCAACAGTTTGGCCTCGTCATCCGGAACCAGCGCTTTGCCGTCTTCGGACAGGCGGTGATGATAGAGGCGGTCGTTGCCTTCGTCCAGAATGTAGATCTCCACCCCCTGGACGATGATGCGCTTCAAAGCGGTCCCGGGATCGGTGTACTGCCGGACCGGCGAGATAAGATTGAAGCGCTCCACATTGCCGACCCGGTCAACCTCCAGGGCAATCTGCTGGCGGATATCGGCGATCACGGCTTGCTCCTCCGGTTTGATCTGTTCGGCCTGCACCAGAGCCGCTTCGGCTTCGGCCATCAGACCCAAGGCCGAGTTGGCATCAACGGCGGCGGCCTGGTCGATCTTGCTCTGAGCTGTAGTCAGAAACCCTTGATACTCCGCTTCGCGAAGCCGCCCTTTTTGAATGTAGCTAACGCTAACGACCACGACCACTAAAATCGGGATCAGGGCAGCAATGAAGCCCAGCGTGCGCCATGAGAAAGGTGGTTTTGCCTCGGCCTGCACGCCGGCCTGCTTGCGGGCCGGGATAATCGCCCCGAAGACCGCGCGCAGCCCGTTGCCCAGCAGCATGACCAGGGTCAGGAGCGCCCCGATGAAGCCGTGCCAAAGTTTACCGGCCAGGCCGGCCGGCCGGCGTTCACCGGCTTCATCAGCCTCGGCGTCATCGGCATACCGGCCTAACTCCCGGCGAAGAGGATCGTACTCCAGCTCGTCAGCGGCTTCCTCGTCGGCGACCTCGGCCGGTTGGGGCCGGGGCCGGGTCGAGATAACGGCCTTGGGACCGGGCGAGCGGTGCAGCTTGGGGACTTCGACCGGAGCGACAGCCGGCCGAGGCGCCGTCGCCGGTTGGGCTTCGAGCCGGCGAGCGCCGGTCTGATGAGGCCTGGCCACCGGTTCCGGCTCCTCGTCATCGTCTTCACCCTGAGCCGGACGACCGCGGAAGCTGTCCAGCCAACGCAGCGGCTTCATCACCGAGGTGTTGGCAAAAACAGAAGCCAGCCCACCCGCCAGCGCCGGTTCGCCTTCTTCCTCCTCAACCGCTTCTGGCTGCGGGGCGCGGGCTGGCTCGGCGGCTGTAGGCTGGCGGTGACTCACGCCATTGGCCGGAGGCGCGGCGGCCACCCGGAAGGGGCCGGCGCTTTCCGCCTGCAGCTCAACCACTTCCAGGACAATGGCTGAACAATCTCGCGAGCGAGCCACTTCACCCAGCTTTTTGACCGCGGCCCGGACATCGTCCGAGTCAACCGCGTAAACCAGGTCGCTAATGGGCAATTGGCTGGTCAGGCGGCTGTCGGCCAGGACCAAAACATCCTCGACGGTAACTCGAATGTGATGGAGCGTGGGATCGACCAGCTTGCGCAGCCCCATCGCCGATTCATCTTCTTCCTCGGTCGCTCCGGCGGCTTCATCGAGCCAAATCGAGCGGGCCGGGTAGCGGCGGACGTGATCGCCCATAACGGCAAAAAAGGCCACGGGACCGATGTGGGCGACAAAGGCATCCTCCTGGGTGCAGACCAGGACGACCGCGCCGCCCACCACGCGCTGTTCAACACTAACCTGACTGTTGCGTTGGTACAGCAAGTCGTTAGCCGCTTGGATGGCCCGCCGCAGGCTGGCCGTCACCGAGCCGCGGGCCAGATAGTAGTTGTCGCGGATGGTCTCGGCCAGCGTCCGCTCCAGGGTATCCCGCTCTTTGGCTTCACCCTGAACTTCAGTCACGATGAAGAGGTCGCCCTTGCCGGCCCCCGGCGCGTCCGCTGCTTTTGGTTCGCGCACGGCCACTTGATTGGGTGCGGCATTTCGCCAAATCCCCTGACTGATACTTAATTGGCCAATTACAGTGGTTAATCCCTCGGCTGTCATCACAACCTCCTCACTAGTTACTTCGTTCCCGGTTGAACTAGGTAAAGGAGTGGCAAAGCGAGCTTCGCCCTCCGTATGCCTCCCTTACCCCTTGATTACTCCAGTTACTCCCACTCAATCGTCGCCGGCGGCTTGCTGCTGATGTCATAGACCACCCGGTTAACGCCGGCCACTTCATTGACGATCCGGTTGCTGACCCGAGCCAGCAAGTCACCGGGCAGGCGGGCCCAATCCGCGGTCATAAAGTCGTCGGTAGTCACGGCTCGGAGGGCAATGACATTTCCATAGGTTCGGGAGTCGCCCATAACGCCGACGCTCTGCACCGGTAGCAGCACGGCAAACGCCTGCGATGTTTTATCGTACCAGCCGGATGCCCACAGCTCACTGATGAAAATGGCATCGGCGGCGCGGAGCGTTTCCAGTCGTTCCCAGGTAATCTCACCCAACATCCGGACGGCCAGCCCCGGGCCGGGAAAGGGATGTCGCCAGACAATCTCGTGGGGCAAGCCCAAGGCCTCGCCCACAGCCCGCACTTCATCCTTGAATAGATAGCGCAGCGGCTCAACCAATTTAAACTGCATATCCTCCGGCAAACCCCCAACGTTGTGATGAGTCTTGATCTTGGCCGCCACCTTCTGCTCATGGCGGCTGGCGCTCTCGATAACGTCCGGGTAGAGCGTGCCCTGGGCCAGAAAATCGACCTGGCCCAGCTTACGGGCTTCGGCTTCAAAAATGCGCACAAACTTCTCGCCGATAATCTTGCGCTTCGCTTCGGGTTCGGTTACTCCGGCCAGCGCGCTCAAAAATTCCTCCGTGGCATCGATGGCCACCAGCCGGGCGTGCATCTCTTGCTCAAAGGTCCGAACCACCTGCTCCGGTTCGCCCTGGCGCATCATGCCGGTGTTGACGAAGACACAGGTCAATTGCTGGCCCAAAGCCCGGTGCAGCAGGGCCGCCACTACCGACGAGTCGACCCCACCGGATAGCCCGCAGACCACTTGACCGGGACCCACTTGGGCTTGAACCAACTCGGTCGCTTCTTGAATAAAATTGCCGGCGTTCCAGCCACCCTGGCAGCCGCAGACATCGTACAGAAAGGCCCGGAGTAGGGCTTTGCCGTCTGGAGTGTGGGTCACTTCCGGGTGAAACTGCAAGCCGTACAGGCCGCGGGCCGGATCGCCGATAGCGGCGTAGGGCGAGTTGGCCGAGCAGGCCAAGGCCTGAAAGTCCGGCGGCAGTTGGGTGACGCGATCGCCGTGGCTCATCCAGACCGGCAGCCGCGACTTAGCCAGTTGATTAAAGAGCGGCGCGTCCGTGGCCAGCAGTTCCAACTCGGCCGGGCCGTATTCACGCTCGCGGCCGGGATCGACCTGACCACCCAACTGGTGGGTCAGCAACTGCATGCCGTAGCAAATGCCCAGGATCGGCCGGCCGCTGTCCAAGACAAATTGAGGTAAGGCCGGCGCCTGGGGAGCATAGACGCTGGCCGGACCGCCGGACAAGATATAGCCTTTGGGCCGGAGACGTTCAATTTGCTCCGGCGGCGCGTCAAAGTGGATGAGCTCGCAGTAAACCTCAAGCTCCCGCACCCGGCGGGCAATCAACTGGCTGTACTGCGAGCCAAAATCCAAAATGACCACGGCTTCCCGTTCGGTGGTCACGGCGAGACTCCTTCGGCAAAAATAATTTCATCGTCGGTCATGGCGGCGATGACGGCCAGAGACCGGACCCGGAGACCCAGCGCTTCCAGACGCTCGCGCCCGCCCTCGAATGCTTTTTCGATCACCGCGCCAACGCCGATGACTTCCGCCCCGGACTGCCGGGCAAGCCGGACCAGGGCCAAAATGGTGTGGCCCGAGGCTAAAAAGTCATCGATAATCAGAACTTTATCACCGGCTCCTATAAACTCTGGCGAGACCATCAGTTGGACCTCTTTGCCTTTGGTGTGGGACGGCGCGGTCTCGAGATAGATGTCCGGCGGCATCGTAATGGGTTTGGTTTTGCGGGCGTAAACGACCGGTATGCCCAAAGCCAGGGCTGTAGTCAGAGCCGGAGCGATACCGGAGATTTCCGCAGTGAGAACTTTGGTGATGCCCAAGGCGCCGAAGTGGGCGGCCAAGGCGCCACCTGCGGCTAACATAAGGGCGGGGTCGACTTGGTGGTTGATGAAGCTGTCTACTTTGAGGATACCGTTCCCTAGGTTTTTCCCTTCTTTACGGATACGCGCTTTTAGTGCTTCCATCCTTCACTCGACACATTATGACAATATTATTGTATCATGATTTTATGGTAAAGTAAAACGTTATGGCAAGCTACTCCCACCCTTAACCAAGATATAGGGTGATCTGTTCCATTATACCACAATATATAGTATGTTGACGAATTTCGTTGCCCAATTTATGAAATTTTCGAGTTTTGGGTAAAATTGAGGGCCGTTCAAAATAGTAGGGTCAGCGAGGAACTTTTTCGATCTATGCTGGGTAAGGCCAACCATCTCTTAAACTTTGGCCGGTTTTCGATTTTGGCGCTTTTGGGACTTTTTGGGCTGGTAGCACTTTTTGGAATTAGGGGGTACCGATCTCAAATCTGTCCGCCCGATTGCGCCGGTCTCGATCTGCGCCGCGCCAATTTGCAAGGAAGTAACTTGACCGGCGCGGATTTGAGTCAAGCCAATCTGAGCGGGATCGATTTAAGCGAGCAATTGTGGCCGCGGCTTAGCTTGAGTGGCGCCGATTTACAGGGCGCAAAGCTGACCGGTACCAACTTGAGCCACTTGGATCTCAGTGGCGCGGATCTGCGTGGGGCCAATCTGACCGGTGCCCGGCTGCACGGGGCCAGTCTGCACCGAGCCGTCGTCGATGCGACGACGCAAATCGATCCCAAGTGGCGTCTGGTTTGGGAACTCGTCAATCAAGGCGGGCGTTACCGCGATCTGACCGGCCTTGATCTAAAAGAGGCCAATTTGTGGGGAAGTGATTTGCGAGGCGCCAACTTGAGCCGAGCTCAGCTTGAGCGAGCGGTGCTAAGCCAGGCGCGGTTGCAAGATGCCGATTTGAGTGGAGCTACCTTAAACGAGGCCGATTTCCAGAAAGCCAATTTGAGCCAGGCTAATCTCAGCCAGGCTCAATGTCGCTGGGCCGACTTTCGGCGCGCGACCCTTAAGGGCACCAATTTTAGCGAGGCCGATGCTCGGGGGGCCTGGTTTGGTCAGGCCCAAGTTGAAGGGATTAGGCTAGAAGGGGCTCAGTTACAAGGCGCGCTCATGCCCGATGGTGCTCGAGCCCCGAGTGAGCCTTAGGCTGCTTTAGGCAAAGCCGGTTCATTAAGGTGTTGGGCCACCACCTTCTTGGCAGTCTGATAGCGTCTAAACAACTGGTTATCACTCCCTTTGAAGCTGGCAACGGTGTGCTGAGAGCAAACAGAGCAGCCCCGTTGGGCCCGATAGCTGTCCATATCACAACTCAGACAATTTCCTAACTTGATCATCATCATGGAAAAGGCTAGCGCATCGGGGTGAGTTTCGGGGAGGGTTGCCAGTTGGTCAATCAACTCGGCCCACTGTTCACCGCGGAGATTGCGCAACTTTGAGATGAGACGGGGGGTGAACAATAAATCATAATGTCGATAGACTTGGGGGAGGTCACTCATATTTCGTCCCTACTTTATGCTGTTGACACACTATTTAAACCTTGGTTAAATTATAGCTTGCCGATCTACCGGAGTCAATTGGCTTGGTGTAGAAAATTAAATAACTTATTTGTTTTTTTACTTCATTTACTTTTTTGACTATTGACAATTCTCGGCTCGATTAGTACAATATTGCTTAAATAAGACGTCTATAAACTAAAGACCAATTCGATATTTATATAGGAGAGCTTTACCTATGATTACATTAACGAGTGCGGCTCAAGACGCGCTGACCAAAGTGATGACTGAAAAAGGTCTAGACGATTATGCCCTGCGCGTGTTTGTCTCGGGGGGCGGCTGTTCGGGTCTTTCTTATGGGATGACCTTTGCCGAAGGTCCGGACATTGGCGATCAAGTCTTTGAGGCCGGCACCGTCAAAGTTGTGATTGATCCCGGCAGCATTTCTTACCTTGACGGGGCAGAAATTGATTATATTGATAGCCTGATGGGCGGCGGTTTCCGCATTGAGAATCCTAACGCCGTCCGCTCCTGCGCGTGTGGTAGCTCTTTCCAAACCAGCGCCAATGAGCAAGGCACGCCCTGCTCCCACTAAACCCTGCTGTTTTCAAACGGCTCTCTACCTCGCTAGGGAGCCGTTTTTTTTTATAGTGGGATTTGCAAAATTTCTGCAAGGAGTCTATTGTTAACTTTCGGTATGGCTTGGGCCAACTGTAATAGATGCCCAAGTAAGACTCTTTGAATTCTAGACAGGTCAAGTAAAGAGGCAGTTATGTTGAAGTTCTGGTCAAGCACCACCCCGACCTCGAAGATTGTTTGGCTCGATCTCGGTGACCTGGGTGATCTGGTCAAACCCAACGGTCCGCACGAGCAATGGCAGGATCACGGCCTGGGGTTGCTGCGCACGATTCTTCATAACAATGGTTTGCCCACTGAACTGCGCTCGACTCGCGCGGTCACCGGCTGGGATCAGTTGCGCCGGCAGCTCCAAGGTTTTGAAATCTTGATTATGAACGTGCGCAGTTACACGTTTCCGGTCGCTTACAAATCGGCCCAGATCTTCAAAGAAGTCAATCCTAGCGGTCTGGTTTTGACCGGCGGTATGCACGCCACGGTCGCCCTCGATGAGATGACGGCCATTCCTGAGTTCGATCGAATTTGCCAGGGACCGGGTGAAAATATCATCGTCGATCTGGTCAGAGATCCGCACGCTTTCCCGCGGGTCATCGTTGGTTTGGGCGCCAAGTCCATGGCCGACTGGCCCATGATCGACCGGGAACTGTGGCCAAAACCGCACCGCCGTCTCCGCAGAAAGTTCAACTGGCCGTTGGAGCCAGAGTGTGGTTGGGGACCGCCGCCGGTGGTCACTATTCTGACCAGCCGGGTTTGCCCCTGGCAGTGCGTCTTTTGCAACGAGAACTCCTACATCCCTAATATGGGCCGCCGCCCGGTTGACATGGTCATCGACGAGCTGAATTATCTCGATGACAAATACGGGGTCGGTTCAGTGGTCATTCACGACTCGATGTTTTTCCAAAATCCCAAGTGGTTGGAGGAGTGGATCGACAAGTATCCGCGCCGGGCCAACAAAATTTGGCCTTACTGGGCCGCCGGTCGCTCCGACACGGTCCGGCAGTGGCCGGATCTGTTCGAGGCCCTGGTGCGCGAGACAAATTGGAAGACAATCTCAATTGGGCTAGAATCGGGCAGCGACCGGATTCTGCGGCTGCTCAACAAAGAGTGCAGCGCCGAAGATAACCAGTTTGCTATCGATTTAGTCAACCGCATCGGTGATGATTATGTCGCTCGCGGGCAGGAGCCACCCAAACTGTGGGCCAACATTATGCTCGGCATTCCCGGCGAGTCTCGGGAGGACGCTTTCGAGACGATGCGGATGCTCAAGACCATGAAGTACGTTTTTCCCTCTATCTCGTACTACGCGCCCTATCCCGGTTCAGCCTTGGGCTACCAACTCATCGCCGAAGGCAAGAGTCTGATGACCAAGGAAAATTACCACCGCTTTCCGGACGACGAGAAGGTCAAAGGCATTGACTACGGCTTCTATCGCGAACTGCTGGCCGGTAAGTACGATGGGGAAATCAACCGGGGTCTTGGCAGCTACGCCCGTCAGAAGTCGAGCGCTTTGGCCGGGGCTTTGGTAAAAGCATGAGCAGCTTCAGCAATCCTCATTATATGTATCTGTTTAAAATGAAGAATGGCAAACAGAAGCTGGCCTATGGTCAATCACCGGAGGATGCCCTTACTATCCTGCGCTATCGTTTGAGCGAAGAGGAGATGGCCGACATTATCCCGGACCAGTATCAAAAAATCTCACAGCGTAAGTTACAGGAGCATGTCGGTAATTTGGGGTAAACCTTGGTGAATTTTGGTTCAATCTTCAAGAATGAACCAAGCTGAAAAATCAATTGGCTGGTCAAGGGGGAACCAGTTTAGCGGTTCCTCCTTTTTATTTTGAGTGAGATGTTAGCTTGAAATTGTCCGACGCTCAAAAAGAGCTATTACGGGCCTTGATGGCCGGGGCTACGCTTAAATCACATCGGGATCTCGATGGTCAAAAGAGCTATCGTTTGCATCCCTTGCAAGGCCAGGCGCAAGAGGTGCCGGATGCTGTCGTTGCCGGCTTAAAACGGCAGCACCTGATCGATAGCAATCAGAAGTTCCCGGCGGCCACTTACCTTTTAACAGAAAAAGGACGCGGGTTGGCTGAAAACTTGGCCGAGTCGTCGTTAAAGCCGTTAACAGCCAGAAACTACTGAGAACTACCGATGGTCTGATTAAGCAAAATTGCTTATGGCCAAGTGCGGCATTGGGGCTTTGGCTGTTGCGCAGGCGGCTCGCTTCGTCTATAGTAAGGAGCGCAATAGCTTCGGTTAGTCGGCAAGTCTAGCAGCCTAATTTGTCCAGAATTTTGCTCCAAAGCTGATCGTGTTGTAAAATCGGCAAGATTATTATAATAATGACTATAAAAATTACCTGGAGATTATTTCTAGGGGAGGTTTGAGATCGTATGCGTGTTATGCTGGTGAACCCCCGCTTTCGCCTGCCCATTGATACCCGCACCACGCCGCACCTGGGTCTGGCTTATCTAGCCGCCGTGTCCGAGCGGCGCGGCGATGAAGTTCTCTTATTTGACGCGGATGTCGAAGATGAGACGATTACCGAGGCTGTGCGCCGCTTTCGGCCGGAGATCGTTGGTATTACGGCCAACACGCCGCAGGTTAAGTCCGCCTGGCGTACCGCCGCGGCTATCAAGTCGGTGGCCGATATTCCGGTCGTCCTGGGCGGCCCGCATGTCTCCGTCTTGCCCGCCGAAAGTGTCTCCCGGCCCGAAGTTGATATCGTCGCCCGCGGTGAAGGGGAGGAGATCTGGCTTAAGCTCTGCGCCATTATCGAGAAGGCCAAGGCTGCCAATCCCGACTTCACGGCGCGGGATTTGCTGGACTCACAGGCCGGGCTGCTCGATGGGCTGTTGGGGATCAGCTACTTTACCCGCGATGGCCAGGAGCGCCACAATCCCGACCACCCGCCCATCGCCGATCTGGACACGCTGCCTTTCCCCGCCTACCAGTATTTCAAGATGGATCGCTATACCAACCTCCAGCCGGCCACCGATGCCGTCGATGGCGCCCGCTCCTTCTCGGTCATGACCTCGCGCGGCTGCCCGTACCGTTGCACCTTCTGTTCGCAGAGTATTATGCCGATCAAGTGGCGGGCCCGCAGTCCGGAAAGTGTCCTGGCCGAATGGCAGCATCTGGTGGAGAAGTTTGACGCGCAGGAGATTGGCGTCCTGGATGACTCGGCCAACATCCAGGTCGATCGTCTGGAGAAGATGGCCGATTTGTTAATCAAACATAAGGTCAACCACGTCCCCTGGATCTTTGTCAATGGTATCCGGGCCAATCTGGCCACTAAGGAGCTGTTGGGCAAGCTCAAGAAGGCCGGCCTCAAGCGGACAGCCTTCGGCGTGGAAAGCGGTGACCCCGACATCTTGTTATCGATCGATAAGAAGATCGATCACGACACGATCCGGCAGGCCTTCAAAAACGCCAAGGCGGTCGGCCTGGAAACGATCGGCTTTTTCATCATCGGCTTGCCCGGCGAAACCGAAGAGACGATGGATCGCACGATTCAGTTTGCCTGCGAAGTCGATCCTCTAATCGCTAACTTCTCGATGATGACCCCCTACCCCGGCACCAAAGTCTACGAGATCGCCAAGCGCCAGGGCCGGCTGCTGTTGGACGACTGGGAGGACTACGTTTTCTTTGATGGCCGGGCTCGCTACGAATTGGGCGACATGACCGCCGAGTTGATCGAGCGCAAGTGGAAAGAAGCCTACCGGCGCTTCTACCTGCGCCCGCACCGGATTATGATGACCCTGACCCGCAAGGATTTTTGGCTCAACTACAAGCGCACTTTTAAAGTGGCCTTTAAGACCATCTTCCCCAGCAAGGAGAAGACGGATCTGCGCCGGTCGGTTGAGGCGGAGGCCAGTGTCTAAGTTGAGGAAGCGCTTTCTCCCGGAGGAGTGGAAGGGTGGAAGACCGGAAGCTTGGAAGGTTACCTTAGCTAAAAAGGTAGGTGTTCAGGCTTCCAAACTTCCAAACTTCCATGCTTCCAAAAGCTGGGGCCGGTTAAATATAATAAATAAATCCCATTGGAGGACATCTTGAGAGTCCTACTTGCCAGTCCTGAGTCCGAAGTCTGGAACAGTCGAAAACACGTGCATATGGGTTTGGGTTATTTGGCCGGCTCGCTGCGGGCGCACGGCTATGAGTGCGAAATTTGGGACGCCTCGGTAGAAGAGGATGTTGAGTCCTTTGAAAACAAACTGGCCCGCGACCCGTTTGACATTGTCTGCCTCTCCGCCCCGACGCCGCTCATTGTGGCCGCCTGGGAGTCGGCTCGCATTGCCAAGCGCCACGGCGCCATCACCATTCTCGGTGGCCCGCATCTGACGTTGATGCCTCACGAGTCGATGGAGAAAAACGAAGTCGATCTCGTCGTCCGGGGTGAAGCCGAATACACCCTTATCGAGATTATGCAGGCCATGGAGCGCCAACACCAAATCGATTCAATGACCAATGAGCAATTAACAATGAACAAAAATTCATTGACAATTGCTCCAACCGTCCAACCCTTTAACCTTCCACCCCTCCAGCCTTCCAACCTTCCAACCTTCCAGTCTTCCAGTCTTCCGATCCTTCCCCGCCATTTCCATAGCGACGCCGGCTGGTCCCGCATCCTGGGGCTATCCTGGCGCAACGAAGAAGGCAAAATTCAGCACAACCCGGATCGGCTGCTGCCCGACGACATCGACGCGATTCCCTTCCCGGCCTTCGATATGTTTAAGATCGACCGCTACACCAACCTCAATCCGCTGACCGAGGGCTTGGATATGAATGCCCGGGCCTTCACCATCGTTACCTCGCGCGGCTGCCCTTACAAGTGTACCTACTGCTCCAAACCGATTACAGGCGACACCTGGCGTGCCCGCAGCGTCGATAATGTGATGGCCGAATGGGAATGGCTGGTCAAAGATTTGGGCGCCACCGAAATCGGGATTACGGACGATATTTGGAATTTGGATCGCCAGCGGGCCAAAGATCTGTGCCGGGCGATCATCAAGGCCAAGTTGCAGGTGCCCTGGGTCACGGTCCACGGCATGAAGGTCAACAACACTGATCAAGAACTTTTCCATCTAATGAAGCAGGCCGGCTGCAAGCGGGTCGGCTTTGGCATCGAGAACGGCGATGATTGGATGCTGCGCCACGTCATCAAGAAGGGCCAAACCGTCGATATGGTCCGCCAGGCGGTCAAGCACGCTAAAACCGCCAAGCTGCAAACCATGGGCTTCTTCATCTTCGGTATGCCCGGCGAAACCGAAGAGTCGATGGAAAAAACGATCAAGCTCGCTATTGAACTCGATCCCGATCTGGCCCACTTTATGATGGCGGCCCCTTTCCCCGGCACGGAGATGTGGGAGACGCTGGTCGAAAAGGGTGATGTCTTCTCTCACAACATGGATTGGTCCCAACTCGCCATTCAGGCCGATAAGGCTCATTTTGCCTTCGACGGCCTGGACAAAGAAACCGTTGAACGCAAGTGGCACGAAGCCCATCGCCGCTTTTACCTGCGGCCCAAGCGCATCGCCCGGATTGTGTCGCGCAGAGATACCTGGCGGCGTTTCCCGTACTATGTTAGGACCGCAGCCAATATGCTGCTGGGTTTTGGCGAGCGCGAGGCGGCAGCGGCTTAGAAACTTACGATTCCAGAGATGCTTAGACTCCTTTCCAAACTCCCACTCTATTGGTCGTTTCGTAAACTTGGCTGGCCGGTGATGCTGCCTTTTTCCATCGTGGTTAGCGTTAGCTATCGCTGCAACAGCAAGTGCAAAACCTGCGATGTCTGGCGTAAGCCCAACGATGACATGACCTTCGAGGAGTGGGACAAAACCTTTGCCAAGATTGGCCGTGGTCCCCTCTATTTCACCTTCACCGGCGGCGAGCCGTTTCTCCGCAAGGACACGGTCGATCTGGCCCTGTCCGCCTACGATCACTGCCGTCCGGCTGTAATCACCATCCCTACCAACGGTATCCTGACCCAGCGGATTCTTGACGGGGTTGACCGGCTGTGCGAGGGCGCCCCAAAAACCCAGATCGGCATTAATCTATCGCTCGATGAAGTGGGTGAGCGGCATGATGAGATTAGGCTGGTGCCGGGTAACTGGAAAAAAGCGATGAAGACCTGGGCCGGTTTGAAGGAGCTGCAAAAGCAGCACAAAAACCTGGTCCTGACCAACCACACCGTTATCTCCAACTTCAACATCGATCGCTTCTTTGAAATCTATCACGGCTTGGAGTTTCTAAAGCCGGACAGTTACATCACTGAGATCGCCGAGGAACGAGTTGAACTGGACACGGTCGGTTGGGAGATTACGCCGCTAGCCGAGAAGTATGGTCCGATTGCCGATTTCCTGAGCGAGAGGGCGCATCGGCGGCGCGTCTCCGGTTTTGCCAAGGTGACTCAAGCCTTCCGGGCCGAGTATTACCAATTGGCTAAACAGGTCCTTTACGAGCGGCGCCAGGTCATCCCCTGTTATGCCGGCTGGGCCAGTTGCCAGATTGCGCCGAATGGCGATCTGTGGAGCTGCTGCATCCGGGCCGAGGGTGTTGGTAATCTGCGTGAAAACCAGTACGATCTCCGCCGGATCTGGACCGGCGAGACCATCGCCAAGCTGCGCGACAGCATCTACCAGGGCGAGTGCCACTGCCCGATGGCGAATGCCGCTTATGCCAATATGCTGCTCCATCCCCCCACGATGGTTAAAGTTGCTTCCACGGTTGTTTCCTTTTAAGGTCCATTTTGGAAAAGCGCTTAGGTTGCGGTAGAATGAAAGCTTCAGAGGCCTAATCGATCAGGCCTTTTAACGAAACGCGGCTGTACTAAGCGGAAAATAGGGAAGGAAGGGAAATGCCGGAAACATCAAGTGCAGCGGATGATCGCGCCCGCGATCATCTCCTTGTTCGACATCCGGAAGGTAAGTCAGATCGATTTCCTTTGCCGGAGGGAGAAGGAGAAGTTGTCAAGGTTGGTCGAGAGCTGGACAACAATGTGATTCTGATCGACCCTAAAGCCTCGCGCCACCACGCCGAATTGCGGCGGATGGGCGGCATGATCGAGCTCAAGGATCTGGGGAGCATTAACGGCACTCTGATCAACGATAACAAAGTCCAGGCCGACACCTGGATCAGACTCAAGCCGGGTCAGGTCATTCAAATCGCCGAAACCCGGCTGATTTGGGAACAGGACTTAGCTTCGCAATCAACGGTTCCCCTCAAGCGACCGCCGCAGGCCAACACTATCCCCAGTGCCGTCCCCCCGCCGGTGGTTCAGCCACCCCCGGTGGCCAAACCCCAAACTTCGCTGGTGCCGTGGGCCATTGGGATTGGGCTGGTGCTGCTGGTGCTCATTGTAGCCGGGCTGCTGGTGTCGCAAACGGGGGACGAGGGAGGCCCGGGGCCGGTGGCCCAAGAGCCTGGCGCCACGGTCGCTCAAAGCGCCCAAGGTGATCCGGCTTCCCAGTCGCTGGGCGAAGTGCCGGCCCCCACCGCCACGCCGAGTGGCCCGCAGTTGGCTATCCCGGTCATAGAAATTTTGTCCACCGACGTGCTGCCGATCATCTTTGGTGCCTCGCCCAACACCACGGATGCTTACATCTTTGTCGATGTGCGAGCTCGCAATGTCGGTAACATTCCTTATGTCTTTTCGATCAGCAACTTCACCCTGCGTACCCGCGAGGGTCAGGAATTTGCCGAAGCCGGGGCGACCATCAGCGAGAACTATTTGCGTACCTTGGGGGCGATTGATCGTTTTGAAGATCTATCGCTGACCCCCGGTGGGAGCGTGCCGGGCAGCCTGGTTTACGAACTGCCGATCGGTACTTATGATTTCGACCTGGTCTTTGAAGGTCCCGAGCTGGAGCCGGTGGTGCTGGGCCTGGGCGTGATCAACATGGAGCGCGAACTGCTGTTGGCGGCCGGGACGCCGGCGGCCGCGCTCGATGCCGCCATCGAAGAAGAAGAACCGACGGCTCAACCTTCACCCACCCGCCAACCCACCCCGACCGCGACCCGCCCGCCGCTCATTCCGGCTCCCCAGGTAGTGGCCCGCTCGGCGCTACAGGGAACGATTGCCTTTCCCGTCTATAACGGTGAAACCTATGACCTTTACTTTGGCGATGTAGCCAGCGGCGACACGATTTTCTATCGCAGCCAGGCCAGCCAACCGGCCTTCAGCCCGGATGGTTCTCGGATCGCCTTCCATTCTTGGGATCCCAGCTATCGAGGGCTGGTCACCCAGGATATTTCCGGGGCCAACGGCATGATCGTGGCCAATTTCATCGAGGATCAACTGCCCACCTGGACGGCCGACGGTGAAGAGATCGTCTTGCTGACTCGGCGGTCCGGTGATCGGAAGTCGAACCTGGTCAAAGTCGGCAGCCGCCAAGAGCTGACCGAAGGTGAAATCATCGGCGAGGGGGAATATCCGACCATTGGCCGAAATGGGCAGTTGGTGTTTAAAGGCTGGGAGACGAGTGGTTTCGGTTTACGCGTCGCCACCGATAGTCTAACGGGGTTGCAGTCTATTACCGACTCCAATAAAGACACCGCGCCTTCGCCTTCGCCCGATGGCGAGCAAATCGCCTTTATGTCGGACCGGGCCGGCAATTGGGACATTTATCTCATCAACGTGGACGGCTCTAACCTGCGGCGCTTAACCGATGACGAAGCCCGCGATGGTCTGCCCACCTGGTCCCCGGACGGCAACGCGATCGCTTTTGTCAGCGAGCGCGGGGGCGTGTGGGCTGTCTGGGTCATGACGCCGGATGGCTTGGGCATGAGCCAACTCTTCACTCTCCCCGGTTCCGCCGATGGCTCGGTTGGCACCGATACCTTTGCCAGCCGCGGTTGGGCCGAAGAGCGGCTGAGCTGGACCAGCGAAGATTTAGTCGAGTAAACCTTAGATTTTCAGGAAGCAAAGATGGCCGGCACCGGGCGTGCCGGCCATCTTTTTGTCAGAGTGACTTTAGTAATTAAAATGTTGATAAATTATAAAAATTGACAAAAAACAACTCTCTCTTATAATGGGCAAAGTTTGTGTGGTTATAAGTACCTGACGAAAATTCTGTTGGAGGAGGCTCTGACGTGGCCAAAGTTTTGTGGGTAGAAAAACAGATTGACTACGAGCCGCAAGGCATCATGTCAATGTCAGCGGTCTTAAAAGAAGCGGGGCACGACGTCCAACTGACCATTGTTGCTCAGGAAGACCCGGTAGCGTTTGCCAAGCGTTACCAGCCCGATATTTTGGGCTACAGTATGATGACCGGTTCGCAGCACTATTACTTTAACGTGAACCGGGCTATTAAAGCAGAGATGGGGCACAAGAAACCGATGTCAATTTTTGGCGGCCCTCATCCTACCTTTTTCCCCGATATGATCAAAGAAGAAGGCGTCGATGGCGTCTGCGTCGGCGAGGGTGAAGGCCCGATTGTTGATTTGGCGAATGCTGTGGACAGAGGTTTTGATCCCAACATTCCCAACTGGTGGTTCGATATTGACGGTGAGATCGTCAAGAACCCGGTTCGTCCGCTCATCCGCAAATTGGGTGATTTACCCATGCCTGACCGGGAGCTGGTCTACAGCAAACACATGGCCACCAGCCGCAGCCCGATTAAGCACTTTATGGCGAGCCGGGGTTGCCCCTACAACTGCACCTACTGTTTTAACCACGCCTGGTATCAGATTTATACTCGGGAAAAGCGGGGCTACCAGCGCAGCGTCGACTCGGTCATCGAGGAGGTCAACTGGGTCCGGGAGCGGTACCCGTTGGAGCAAGTGGTTTTCCTGGATGACCTGTTTATTATCTTCGTCGATTGGCTGGAGGAGTTCGCCGAGAAGTTTCCCAAGGAAGTAGGGCTGCCCTTCTTCTGCAATGTGCGCTCCAACCTGATCACTCCCGAGAAGGTCGCCTTGCTAAAGAAGGCCGGGGCCAATACCGTCAGCATGGGCATCGAGGCCGGCAACGATCGGCTCCGGAACGATCTACTCAAGCGCAAAATGTCCCGCGAGACCATCGTCGAGTCGGGCCGGATGCTGCACGAGGCCGGCATCAACCTGACCGCTACCAACATCTTGGCCCTGCCTACGGCCACCCTGGATGATGACTTTGAGACGATGCGGTTGAATGCCGAAGCTAAGGTTAAGTATGCTCACGCCTTTCTGTTCCAGCCTTACCCGGCTACGGAGCTGGGCGAATTTGCCAAGAAAAATGGGCATATGGCCGGCAGTTTTGAGGATATCGGCGCCATTGCCTGGGACAGCTCCATTTTGGTCCGTGACGAAAAAGAAAAGCGGCAGATGGAAAACTTGCAGCGCTGGTTCGCCATCGGCGTCGAGTTTCCCTGGCTTGAGCCGGTTATCCGCCAGTTGATTAAAGCGCCTCACAGCAAACTAACCGATAACTTATACTGGTGGATTCACAAGTTGTGGAAGGGTTGGGCTATCACCCACCGGGTCCACCCCATCAAAATTACCCCTAAAGTCATTTGGGAAAACGCTCGCCACTTCCTCCAGATGGAAGCATAGATCTTTATTTTGGAGTGCGGAAGTCATTCCGCACTCCAAGTTGCTCTCTTAAAGTGTTGTGAAAAAAGCGTTCTCACCCTCTTTTTCTGTTTTGAAGGGTTCGCCGCCCTCGGAAATGACTTTGTTGACTCCCCCCCTAAATTTACTATAATTGTGACACCGATTGGCCATCCCCATTATTGTATCTCCTAAAGTGCGAGGTTGAGGAAGCGGCGCTTAAGATCTGGACAGAGCCTGGGAAAGCTATGAAGCTAGTCATCGACACAGACGTAGGGATTGATGATGCGATTGCCCTCCTGATGGTGCTAGCCTACCCTGAACTTAATCTCCAGGCGATTACGGCCGTGGCCGGTAATGTCTCTATTGACAAAGTGCTGCATAATATTGCCGTGGTCTTAGATGTGGCCGGCGCTCCCGCCATCCCCATCTATCGTGGTTGCGCCCAAACCCTGAGACGGAGGCTGCCCGATGATGCCGCGCACATCCACGGCGAGGATGGCCTGGCTGGCCTGGCGCAGGTAGCGACGACTCGCCCGGTGGAAAGCGGCCATGCCAGCCTGGCTTTGACGGATCTCGCCCGCCAATTTTCCGGCGATCTGACCCTGCTGACCTTGGGGCCACTAACCAACCTTGCCTTGGCTATTCGCCTGGATCCAACCTTTCTCAGCCATCTCCATCGCCTGGTCGTTATGGGCGGCGCCGTTGAGGCCAGAGGTAACATGACGGCCATCACGGAATTCAACATTGGCGCCGATCCCGAAGCAGCCAAAATAGTGTTTGAGGCCTGCCAAAACCTTGACCTGGCGATTGAACTTATTTCTTGGGAAACCACTCTAGACTATGCCATGACGTATGAAACCTGGCGCAATCTAATTCATAGTGACAGCCCCACCGCTAACTTTGTCCGGGCCCTGACCGATTTTTGCGAAGTCCGGCTGGCGCCGCTCGGCTATACCCGCTTGTTTTGGCCGGACCCCCTGACGGCAGCAGTCGCCCTGGAGCCGGAAATTGTGCAGCGGGAAGAGTTGCGCTTCGTTGAAGTTGAGGCTAGCCTGGGGCCGGCTCGAGGCCAGACTATGGTCGATTACCGGCCTGACGGCGTCCCCTATTCGAACACCCGCATTATTCGTCAGGTTGACGAGAAGCGATTTCACCAGCTTCTACGACTGGCTATTAATCAGTCATAAGTGATGATCCCCAAAGGGGGGTTACAATTTAGTACGAGGAGGAGAGTTTCTGATGAAGACGTACCTTGTTTTGCTCTTGACCGGAGTCCTAACTGCATTTTTGGTCGCTTGCGGGGCTGCCCCCACCCCCGGTGGTGGCGCCGCCGATCAACCTGCCACTGAGCAGCAGCCCGCGGCCGAGCCACCCGCCGCTGATCAAGCTGAACCAAGCGGCGAACCGCTCCAGGTGATCCTGTTTGTTAACGGCGTATTGGGGGATAAATCATTCTTTGACTCATCCCAACGGGGCGTCGATCAGGCTAAAGCTGAGCTCGGGATCGAGGCCAAAACTATCGAGGCCGGCATTGATGAAACCCAGTGGGAGCCCGCCCTCATCGATGCCGCGGCCAATGAAGATTACGATGTTTTTATTGTCGGCACTTTTCAGATGGCGACCTATTTAGAACAAGTAGCGGCTCAGTACCCCGACAAGAAATTTATCATTTATGACTCTGGCGTCAACTATGAGAGCGGCTGCTGTGACAATGTCTACTCTATCCTCTACAAGCAGAATGAAGGTTCGTATCTGGCCGGCGTCTACGCCGGAGCGATGACCACCCAGGCCATCGACGGGATGAATCCCGAGACGGTGATTGGTTCGGTCGGTGGTCAGGAAATTCCGGTTATTGTCGATTTTATGGTTGGGTATGAGCAAGGCGCTCGGGACACCAATCCCGATGTCCAGGTCATCCGCCAGTTTGCCGGCGGCTGGTTTGATCCGGCTAAGGGCAAGGAGTTAGCCAAAGCCCAATACAGTCAGGGGGCGGATATTGTCTTTCAAATCGCCGGGGGGACCGGCCAGGGCGTTTTTGAGGCAGCCACCGAAGACGGCCGCTACGCTATCGGCGTCGACTCAGACCAGGCCCTGATCATCGAAGAGTCCGATCCGGACCAGGCCGCCCGCATTTTAACCTCGATGATGAAGAACGTCGATACCTCGCTGTTTCGGGCTCTGGACCTGCATCTCAAAGGCGAATTGCCTTACGGCCAGGTTGAATCGCTGGGTATTGCCGAAGGCGGCGTGGGTCTGGCCCGTAACAAATTCTATGATCAAAACACGCCTGACGAGGTCAAGGCCCTGGTCGATGCCGCCGAGCAGAAAATCGTCAACGGCGAGATCACGGTTGAGACGGCCTTTCAGTAACTCGTAAATCGTGAGGTTAAGGAGCAACCAGAAGCCGTAAGGGTCTAATCGTCCTTTCCTTCTCCCGGCGGAGCCACCGATGCCCGACTTGATCGACATGCAAAACATCACCAAAATCTATTCCAACGGCGTGGTGGCTAACCGGGACGTCAATTTCTCGGTGCAGAAGGGGGAAATTCATGCTCTGGTCGGTGAGAACGGGGCGGGCAAGAGTACCCTGATGAAAATTTTGTACGGTCTGGAGCAGAAGACCGGTGGCCGGATCTTGCTCAACGGCCAGGCCACCGAAATCAAAAATCCGCACCAGGCCATCGATCTGGGCATCGGCATGGTCCACCAGAACTTTATGCTGGTGCCTTCCTTCACCATTGCCGAAAACGTGGTGCTGGGGCGCGAGCCGGTTAAGGGCCGCTTGGTCGATACCGAGGCCGCCATCCGCGTCACCGAGCGGATTGCCCAAGAATACGGCCTGGACGTCGATCCGCTGGCTCGGGTGGAAGCCACCCCGGTTGGCATGCGCCAGCGGGTTGAAATCCTCAAAACCTTGTATCGGGGCGCTGATCTGCTCATTTTGGACGAGCCGACGGCCGTGCTGACCCCCCAAGAAACCGACGAGCTGTTTCAGGCTGTCCGCCGCCTGGTGGACCAGGGCAAGACCGTGATCTTCATCACCCACAAGCTCATTGAGGTCAAGGAAATTTCCGACCGGGTCACTGTGATGCGGCTGGGGCAGGTCACCGGCAAGGTCCAGACCGCCGATGTCAGCGAAGAGGATATCGCCCGGATGATGGTCGGGCGGGAGGTGCTGTTCCGGGTCGAGAAGCCGGAGCAGCCCCGCGGCGAAGCCGTGGCTGAAGTTCGAGAGCTGGGGTATGTCTCGGCCACGGGCCGGCCGATGCTCCGGGATGTCTCGTTTAACGTCTATGCCGGTGAGATTCTCGGGATCGCCGGCGTGGAAGGAAATGGCCAAACCGAGCTGGCCGAAGTGCTGAGCGGCCTGAAGACGCCGACCACAGGCCAGGCCCTGGTCCAAGGCGAGTCGATTTTAGGGCACGGCCCGCGGGGCGTTCGCCGGGCCGGGGTGGCCCACATCCCCGAAGATCGACTGACCAACGGAGTGGCGCTCGAGGCCAGCATCGCCGAAAATCTGGCCGTCGATCGCTACTACCGGCCGCCCTTTACCCGCCGAGGCGTTTTAAGCCTTAAGCAGATTCGCCGCCAGGCCGAGGCCCTGATCGAGACGTTTGATATCCGCACCTCTGGCTACAACGCGCCCATCGGCTCGCTTTCCGGCGGCAATATGCAGAAGGTGGTGATTGCCCGCGAGTTCTCGGCGGACCCCCTGCTCTTAATCGCCGCCCAACCGACCCGGGGTGTCGATATCGGGGCCAGCGAGTTTGTCCGCCGGCAACTGGTCGAGGCCCGAAACAAGGGCCAGGCCGTGCTGCTCATCTCCGCCGACCTGGCCGAAATCCTCAGTCTGGCCGACCGGATCGCCGTGATGTACAAAGGCCAAATTGCCGGGATGTTTAAGAACACGCCGGATCTGACCGAGGCAGAACTGGGCCTGTACATGCTGGGTCTTAAAACCCAACCTGCCGCCGCCCTCGAGCGGATGCTATGATCACAGCCCGGCGACAGCTCTTCTTGGAGATCGTTCGCATCGTGGTCGTGGTCATTTTGGCTTTGCTCCTGGGCTTTTTCATTACCTCTCTGGTCAGCGAGGAGCCGGTTGACGCCTACACCGAGTTGCTGACCGGGCCTTTTCCCCGAATTTCCCTGGAGAGTGGTTTCCAGATCCGCGGCCTCAACCGCTTTGGCAACTGGCTTGAAGAGAGCATTACCTTGATTTTGCTCGGGCTCTCGGTGTCGATTGCCTTTAGGGCGCGGCAGTTTAGCCTGGGCGCGGAGGGCCAGCTCTTTTTGGGGGCGCTGGCCACCGGCTTTGTCGGCTTGCTGATCCAGGCTCCGCTGGTGCTCCATCTCGGTTTGGGGCTGCTGGCCGCCGGCATCGTGGGCTTTATTTGGGGGCTTATCCCCGGCGTGCTCAAAGCTTACCTCAACGCTGATGAGATTGTCAGCACCTTGATGCTCAACGTGATCGCCGTGCAGCTTTACCAGTTCATTCTCTTCCGCTATCTCCGCGATCCCACCTACGGCTACATCGCGACACCCTTCTTTCCCGAGACGGCCCTTCTGCCCCTAATCATCCCCGGCACGCGGGTCTCGATCATGCTGTTCGTGATGATCGCGGCGGTGGTGGCCGTCTGGTTCTTGATGACCCGCACCCCGCTGGGCTATGAGATCAAGATCCTCGGGGCTAACCGGCGCTTCGCCGAATATGGCGGGATCAACTCGAAGCGCGTGATCTCGCTGGCCATGGCGGTAAGCGGCATCTTCGCCGGTTTAGCCGGGGCTCACCTGTCGATGGGCTTGCTGAGGCAGTTGACCCTCAATTTGTCACCGGGCATCGGCTTTGAGGGTATTGTGGTCGCCCTGTTGGCCCGTAACAATCCCAAAGCCGTGCCGGTGGCCGGTCTGTTTTATGCCTACCTGCGCACCGGCGCCCAAATTATGGAGCGATCCTCGGATGTGACCCGCGAGGTGGTCCTGATCATTCAAGCTATCATCATCCTTTTCGTCACCGCCGAGCGGATCCTGCCGCTGGTGCAGCAGTGGTGGCAGCGCCGCCGGTCGCCGGACGTGCTGCTGGATAGCGCCGAAGCCGGCGCCGGAGGGGGTCAGTGAATTTTGAAGCGGTTTTGGCCAGTATCTTTTCCGCGGCCTTTGTCGCCACTATCATCCGCGCTTCTACGCCGCTCATTCTGCCCGCCCTCGGCGGTCTGATCTCCGAGTTGGCAGGCGTGATCAATATCGCCCTGGAAGGTATTATGCTTACGGCTGCCTTTTTCGGCGTCCTTGTCAGCGCCCTGGCTCCGACCTGGCTGCCCGGGCTGCCGCTGTGGCTCGCGCCCTGGCTCGGGCTGGCGGCGGGAGTGCTGGCCGGAGTCGGCCTAACCTTGATCATTGCCTTTTTCCACCTGGAGTTGGGCGCGGATATCATCCTGGCCGCCTTAGGGATCAACATTTTGGCCTCGGGGGGGACGGTCTTCATGATGTTTGCTTTAACCGGCGACAAAGGCAGCACCTCGACTCTGGCCAGCCCGGCCATGCCCAGCCTGATTATCCCCCTGGTCAACCGTATTCCATTTGTGGGTCAGCTACTTAACGCCGAGAACCTTAGCGGGTATAATGTCATCACTTACTTTGCCTTTATCGCCGTGGTGCTGGTCTGGCTCTTTCTTTATCGCACGCCTCTGGGCACGCACCTGCGCGCCGTCGGCGAGAATCCGGCCGCGGCGGCCTCGGTAGGCATTAACGTTAAGCGGGTTCAGTACATCGCCCTGATGCTCAGCGGGGTTTTGGCCGCCTTAGGCGGGATTAACCTGAGTATGGGCTATCTTACTTTGTTTCAGGCCAATATGACCAGCGGGCGAGGTTTTATCGCCTTGGCCGCGGTCTTTCTAGGCAACAAAAATCCGGTGGGGACGCTCATCGCTGCCCTGATTTTTGGGGCGGCGGGCGCGTTGGAAGCTCGACTCGGCACCTTGGCTATCCCGAGCCAGCTTGTGACCATGATCCCCCCTATCGTCACCATTGCGGCCCTTGTGATTTATAACCTTCGTCGCCAGGCGCAGGTGGCCGCGAATGCCCGGCGGTTTCAAGAAAAAATGGAAGCAGAACAGAAGGCGGCTTAGATGGATCTAGAAAATTTTGTCTATCCTCACATTTTAGGAGGACTGTACGGTCAGGCTTTGGGCGATGCCTGGGCGATGGCGGCGCTGTTCCGCCCCCGCCAAACCTGGGATCATTACGGCGGCTGGGTTGATTATTTTGCCGAGCCGCCCGCCGACCATCCCATTCACGGCGGCCTCAAAGCCGGCCAGGTCACCGACGATACCCAACAGGCGATGGCCCTGGCCCGCGTCATCATCGCCAAGAAAGGCCGGTTGACGGTCAAAAGTGTGGTGCGAGCCGTTTTAGACTGGTACGATGAGATCGGCGGCGATACCTCGTCCTTTGTGGGGCCGAGCACCCGTAAAGCCGTGCTCGCGTTGAAGGCGGGGCAAGACCCCGCGCTGACCGGCCTGCGCGGCGATACCAATGGCAGCGCTATGCGGGTCAGCCCGGTGGGGTTGATCCACCCCGGCGATCCGGAGGCGGCGGTCGAGGACGCGATTATCAGTTGCATCCCGACCCACTTCACCGACGTCGCGGTCTCCGGCACCTGCGCGGTCGCCGCGGCCATCGCCGAGGCCTTGACGCCCAATACCACGCTCGAAACCATCATCGACACCGCCACTTGGGCCGCCGATTTAGGTCTGAAACACGGTCAACCCTGGTTGGGAGCCTCAGTCTCCCGTAAAATTGATTACGCCGTTCATCTGGCCACCGATCTTAGCCTGCCCGAGTTTGAGCGAATTCAAAACCTGTACGACCTCATCGGCTCCACCCTGGCCGTAGCCGACTCGGTGCCGTGCGCCTTTGGCATCCTGGCCATGGCTAACGGCGATCCCGTCCAGGCCGCGATTTACGCCACAGCTTTGTCCGGCGACGCCGACACGGTCGGGGCCATTGCCTGCGCCATTGCCGGCGCCTGGCACGGCATCCAGGCCATTCCGCAGGAGCATATCGATGCCTTGCGCCAGGCTAACCCTCAGTACGATTTCGAAGAGACGGCCGATAGTCTCTTCTCGGTGGCCCTGCACCATCTCGAGTCGGCGCCACCGCCTGCACCGGTCGATCTTAAAAGTATTTTGGGCGATGACTAACCCTATGCATGATCTCATCATTCGCAATTGTCACGCTTTGCTGCTTACCCCTGAAAATGAGGTCGAGATCCGCCGCCATCAGGATCTTATCATCGACGGGGCTAAGATTGCCGGGCTCCAACCGGTCGATCCGGCTCTGGAGGCCCGCGAGGTGATCGACGCCCGGGAGATGCTGGCTATGCCGGGCTTGATCAACACCCACGCCCACGTGCCGATGGTGATCTTCCGCGGTCTGGCCGAAGACGTCTCCATCGAGCGCTGGTTCAATGAATTTATGTGGCCGCTGGAGAGCAACCTGACCGAGGACGACGTCTACTGGGGCATGCTCCTGGGCCTGGTCGAGATGATCGAGGCCGGCGTAACCACCGTCGCCGACCACTATTTCTTTATGGATCGGGCCGCCCAAGCCGTGGTCGAAGCTGGCACCCGGGCTGCGCTCGGTTGGGCCGTCTTTGGCGATCGCGGTCACAAGACTTTGCTCAAAACCGCCGATTTCGCCGAACGCTGGCACGGTCAAGCCGACGGCCGGATCACCACCTGGTTGGCCCCTCACGCGCCCTACACCTGCGATGATGAGTTTCTGGCGGCCTCGGCCAAGCACGCCCAACGTTTGGGTCTCGGCATCCATATCCACGCCGCTGAGGAGATGGGCCAGACCCAAGCCAGCTTGAAGAAACGTGGCCTGACCCCCATCCAGGTTTTGGAGCGGACCGGGATCTTGGCTGGGCCAACCATCATTGCCCACGGCTGTGGTTTGCTGCCGGCAGATATCAGCCTCCTGGCCAACTATCGCGATCACGTGGGTATTGCCCACGCGCCCAAGACTTATCTCAAGCTCGGGATGGGGTTAACGCCCATCCGGCCGCTGCGTCAGGCGGGTGTTCCGGTCGGCCTGGCCACCGATGGCGCGGTCAGCAACAATACCCTCGACATTTTGGAAAGCCTGCGCCTTATGGCCATGCTGCAAAAGCATGAAGCGCGTGATCCGGAAGTCTTGACTATTCCCGAAGCCCTCACGATCGCCACCCGCGAGAGCGCGGCCGTGGTGGGCATGGCTGGCCAACTCGGTCTGCTGGCGCCCGGCTACCTGGCCGATCTGATCTTGATCGATCTGAGCGGCGCCCATCACCAGCCCTTGCACAGCCTGACAGCCAGTCTCGTCTATAATGCCCGCGCCAGCGATGTGCAGACGGTCATTGTCAATGGCCGGGTGATTATGCGGGACCGCCAACTCCTGACCCTCGATAAAAGCGAAGTGATCAAGCAAGTCGGCCAGAGTATGGCTCGTCTGGCCCAGCGTATTCCGGACCGGCGGATTCAAGTCTACAACCCCTAATTGGAAAAGTGGTTTGAAAGCGAAAGCTGCTCCCCTTGTCTCCCTCGGCGATCTTGTAGCCGACCTGGTCGTCTCCATCCCTCACCTGCCGGTTGAAGCGGGTCGCCACCAGGTGGCCAGCGATTTGCGCCTGTCGCCGGGCGGCAGCGGCAACTTTTTGATTGCCGGGGCCCGTTTGGGCCAGCCGATGGCGGCTCTGGGCGCGCTCGGGGCTGATCATTGGGGCCAGAGCGTGGCCGAGATTATCGCCGGTGAAGGCGTGGATCTCAGTTTGGTGCGGCACACCGGCACCACCACGGTGGTCCTCGTGCTGGTCGGCCAGGCGGGGGATCACGTTTTTTTGGGGAAAATTGGCGAGGCTGGTAAAATTGATCTTCGCTCAAGCGAAGCCGCCCTGATCCGGGGAGCCGGCGCCCTGTTTTGCGCCGGCTACACCCTCTGCGAGGCGCACCAGGCGGCGTGGGCCATCGAAGCGATGGCAGTCGCTCAGGCGGCCGGTGTGCCGGTTTTCTTTGATCCCGGCCCTCAATTGGCGGCTGCCCCCGACGAGTGGCGTGCTGCCGCTTGGCCGCTAATGGATGTGCTGCTCACCACCGAGGATGAAATCTCCCTCTTGGGCGGTGGAACTTTAGACGAAATCTTCGCGGTGGGTCCGGCCACGATTGTGGTCAAACGGGGCGCGGCCGGCTGTACCGTTTACGGTCGAGGCCAGGCTGCTCCCATCGTCGAGGTGGCCGGCCATCCGGTGCCGGTCGTTGATACTTCAGCCGCCGGCGATAGCTTTGATGCGGCCTTTATCGCCGCTTGGATCTGGGGCTGGCCGTTGGGAGCCTGTGCCCAACTGGCCAATGCCGTTGGCGCGGCCAAAGTCCAGAAACTGGGCGGCGGCCTGAGCGTGCCCACCCTGGCCGAGGTCCAGGCCGTCATCACCCGCTTCAACCTCGACCTGAAACTCTGATTGAAAGGGGAAGTCTGTTGAAACCGTTTCTACATATCCATCCCGAAGTGCAAGCCGCGTTGGCTGACCACCAGCCCGTGGTGGCGCTGGAGTCCACCCTCATTACGCATGGCTTCCCCGCTCCGGACAACTTGGAGATCGCGCGGGCTTTAGAAGAGGCTGTCCGCGAGCAGGGCGCCGTGCCGGCCACGATCGCCGTCTTGAGTGGCCAGATTTATGTCGGCCTCACCCCGGCCCAGTTGGACTATCTGGGCAGCGCTAAAAACGTGCGTAAATGCTCGCGGCGCGATTTGCCTTTGGTGGTCGCCCGAGCCGAAGATGGGGCGACGACGGTCGCCGGGACGATGATAGTGGCCCATTGGGCCGGGATTCAGGTCTTTGGCACGGGCGGGATTGGCGGCGTGCATCGCGACCATCCTTTTGATGAGTCGGCGGATCTGCTCGAACTGGCCAATACGCCGGTCACCGTTGTTTGCGCGGGCGCCAAAGCCATTCTGGATTTACCGTTGACCCTGGAAGTCTTGGAAACTCACGGCGTCCCGGTCATCGGCTACCAGACCGACGAGCTGCCGGCCTTTTATTATCGCCGCAGTGGCCTGCCGGTTGACGTGCGGGTCGACTCGGTTGGCGAGATTGCCCGGATCATCCAGATGCACCAGGCGATGGGCCTCAAAGGCGGTATCCTGGTGACCGTACCGCTTCCTGAAAAAGATGAATGGCCGGCGGTAGAAGCCCAGCTCATCATTGAGCAGGCCGTAGCCGAGGCCCGGCGGCTTGGCATTGTCGGCAAGAACGTTACCCCTTTCCTGCTCGACCGGGTTAACGAACTATCGGGTCAAAGAAGCAAGCAGGCGAATATCGCTTTGCTGCTCAATAATGCGCGAGTCGCCGCTCAAATTGCCGGCGCTCTCCTGGAGTAATTGACCATGCCCAAAAAGCTCATTATTGACACCGATCCCGGCGTGGACGACGCGATGGCCATTCTCTTCGCCCTCAAATCGTCTGAGCTTGATCTGGTCGGCTTGACCACGATCTTTGGTAATGTGTACACCGAGCAAGCGACCCAAAACGCGCTGCGCTTGGTGGAGTTGGCCGGCCGCCCGGACATTCCCGTGGCTCAGGGCGCGCTTTTGCCCCTGGTGGTGCCGCTCAGTTACGTCGCCGACTTTGTACACGGCGTGGACGGTTTGGGCAACACCAACCCGGCGCCGCCCCACGGGCAGGCCCTTGATCAACCGGCGGCCCAGTTTATCGTCGAGATGGTTATGAATAACCCTGACCAGATCACGCTCGTGGCAGTCGGACCGTTGACCAACCTGGCCCTGGCCCTGGCCTTGGAGCCGCGGCTGGTCGATCACGTGGCCGAGGTAGTCATCATGGGCGGGGCGGCGACGGTCAACGGCAACGTCACCCCCGCCGCCGAGGCTAACATCTTCCATGATCCTCACGCGGCCGATCTGGTTTTCACCGCCGGCTGGCCGCTGACGATGGTCGGCCTGGATGTGACGACCAAGACCGTGATGAGCGACGCGTACTTCACCTCGCTCAAAGCCGCCGGGACCCGGACCACCGGCTTCATTTATGAGATCAGCCGCTTCTACCTTGATTTTTTCCGGCGCGAGGTCGGGCTTGAAGGCATCCACACCCACGACCCTTCCGCCATAGCCTACGTCATCGATCCGACTCTCTTCACCACCGAGCCCGCGCCCGTCCGGGTCATGACCGACGGCCTGGCTCAAGGCCAGACCCTGATGGATCGCCAGCAGCGTTGGCGCACGCCCAATCCCTGGACCGGCCAGCCTCTGACCAACGTCTGCCTCGACGTCGACTCGGCGCGCTTATTGGAACTGTACCACCACTGCGTCACCCGGCCGGATTAATCAAAGCGGCCCAACCGGGTTGACCGTCACGGCCAGCCCTCGATCGCCAGACCCCGGCTAACCCTCGCTGAGAAGCTGAACGACGGCGGAGTCGCGCCCCCCCCCGGCGTCAACGCGGCTAGCCCTCCCTCTCGCCGCGCCGAGTGTGGCGCCGTCGCCCTGGCCGGCGATAGAGTACATTCGGCTTGCTTCGACGAAGCAACACCCATTTATTAATCTCAAAAAACCCCTCTCACTGACGAAAACAGTTGAATCAAAAGTCGATCATAGGCTTTCGTCTACGTAAGCCTTCGATCAAAATTGATTCAGCCTGTTCCGTCTACGTAAGCC